>DATBHS010000136.1:0-19013 GCA_036557345.1 Bryobacteraceae bacterium | reverse complement strand
CAACGGTCCCTGGGCTGTTCACAGGGACCGCACACGTAGTGTGCCTGATATTGAGAATGGAATCCACGGGGACGCGGCCTTTGCCGACTATACGGTGATCATGAGTCTGGGCAAGCGCTTTTGAGGTGATGTAGCAGCTTTCAATACGAGCAAGAACGCGACGAGTTTGGAATCGACTCGATTCGTGCCGCGTCAAGCAGCATGTGAGATTCGCAAACCCTCCCGCAGTTCAACCTAAATTCCCCTTCTTTTCAGTAACTTACCGGAAATCGTTTGGTGCGCTGTTCTATAATAGTCACAGAAGCTTGTTAAGGGCTTCGAATTCTCTGAAAACGCCGGATCGCCGCAGTGCGACTCCGGCGTTTCCGTTTTTCAGGAGTCCCGAAATGTCTAGCTCGGCTCAAATCGCCGCGAATCGCGCAAATGCTCAACTTTCCACCGGCCCAACATCGCAAGCTGGCAAATCCAAATCGTCTCTGAACGCAGTCAAAACCGGTCTGACCGGTGCCACTTTCCTCCTGCCCGGCGATGACGTTGCTATATACGAACGCCACGTCGCGAATTCCTTCGCCGCATGGAAGCCGGAGACCGACCGTGAGAAGATCCTCGTTCAATCCATTGCCGATACCGAATGGCGTCTCCTCCGCATCCCCTCTCTCGAATCCGGTATCTACGCGCTCGGCCGCTTGCAATATGCGGATAAATTCGCCGATCAGCCGGAGGCAGTGCGTTCCACTCTTCTCGACGCCTGTATCTTTCAGACCAGCCGCCGTGATCTCACAAATCTCAGCCTCCAGGAATCCCGCCTGCGCCGCCAGCGCGAAAAAGATCTGGCCGAATTGAAGCAACTGCAACAGGAGCGGCTCGCTAAGCGCGAAGCCCGGCTCAACGCCGCCGCGCACATGTATGAGCGTTTCAAAGAGAACGAAGGCTCGTTCAATCCAGTCGAATTTGGCTTCGAATTTTCACTTGATGAGATTGAAGAGCGCTGTGGGCTCTTTGAAGGCCGCCGCATCCGCTGTCAGTACCCCGAACAGTTCGCGATCATACATGCTCGCGGTCTCCGTGCGGACCGTGAAGCCGCGTAGGGCTGGCCTTGATTTCTGTGCATTTGCGTCCATTCGTGGCCGTCCCCTGGAAATTACCGGCCCATTTCCCTCAAAATGAAAGATGCAACCAGTTTCCTCACATGCCGCCAGGAGCGTCCGGCCTGCTGTAGTTAGGCCATGACCGAAGCTTCCACCCCGCTCATGCGGCAATATCAGGCCGCAAAGAAACAGGTGCCGGGAACGCTACTCCTCTTCCGCCTGGGCGACTTTTATGAACTCTTTTATGAAGACGCGGTGACCGCCGCGCGCGAACTGGAGATCACGCTTACTTCACGGAACAAAGAGCGCGGCGATCCCGTTCCGATGTGCGGCGTCCCGTATCATGCCGCGGAGAGCTACATCGCCCGGCTCATCAATCGCGGATATCGGGTCGCCATCTGCGAGCAGATGGAAGAACCCGGGCCCGGCAAAAAGTTAGTCAGGCGGGAAGTCACGCGGATCGTCACGCCCGGTACCGCAACCGATTCGAACCTGCTTCGCTCGCGAGAAAACAACTATCTGGCAGCGGTGTTTGTCAAGAACGATCGAAGCGGCCTTGCTTATGCCGATCTCTCGACCGGAGAGTTTCGCGCCACCGAGATGCCTGCCTATGAGCTGCTGCCGTTTCTCGAGACGCTGAACGTGCGCGAGGTGCTGCATCCCGAAGGGCGCCCCATGGGCGCGCCGTGTCTCGAAACAGCGCTCGATTCTTGGGTATTTGGCGGCGACTATGCCGGACGCCAGGTTCTGGAAAATTTTCGCTTGCTCTCGCTTGACGGCTGCGGCTTGGGCGATCGGCCGCTCGCCACGGCTGCGGCCGGGGCGGTGCTGCATTACCTGCGCGAGACCCAAAAGTCCGCGCTCGATCATCTGAACCGGCCCACCTTTTACGAGCGAACCGATCATATGGTGCTGGACGCTGCTACCGTCCGCAACCTCGAGCTGGTCGAGCCGCTGTTTGCGGGTGAAAGGCGCGAAGCTACATTGATCCACGTTCTCGACAAAACTTCCACAGGAATGGGAGGACGCCTGTTGCGCAGACGGCTGCTGGCGCCGTCTTGCAATCGCTCCGAAATTGAGACTAGGCTCGACTCCGTCGCGGAATTGGCCGCGAAGGTCATATTGCGAGGCGATCTCCGTAAGGCGCTAAGTCCGATCCAGGATCTCGAGCGATTACTGGCCAAGGTGGCGCTGGGAACGGCGACGCCGCGCGATTTGCTGGGTTTAGGCCGATCGCTTGCACAACTGCCCACCGTAGCGAAATGCGCGAGCCAATTCGAAGCACCCGGTCTGCGCCCAGGAATTGACCTGGTGGAGGAGGCTCGCGACCGCATTCTAGCGGCCATTGCCGACGAGCCTCCCCCCAATCTGGCCGACGGCGGCACCATTCGAGACGGGTTTCACTCCGAGCTAGATGAATTACGAGGCCTTAGCCGCAACGCCAAACAATACATTGCAGCCATCGAAAGGCGTGAGCGTACCCAGACCGGCATTCAGTCGCTGAAGGTCCGGTTTAATAACGTCTTCGGATACTATATCGAAATTTCCAGAGCGAACCTTACCCTCGCGCCTGCCTCTTACGAGCGGAAGCAGACCTTAGCGAATGCCGAGCGCTTCACCACCGCAGAACTGAAGGAGTTGGAGTCAAAGGTGCTGGCCGCTGAAGAAAAGATCCTCTCGCTCGAGCGGGAGATTTTCCAGGATCTTCGTTCGTTCGCGGCATCACATGCCCAGAGGATCAAATCCGCAGCCGTGGCCATCGCGGAACTGGACGTTGCAGCCACACTCGCCCACGTCGCCGTCGAGAACCGTTACCGGCGGCCCCGGTTTTCGGATTCCGGCGAAATGCGCATCGAGGCCGGCCGGCATCCGGTAATCGAAAAGTTGACCGAGTGCGATGCGGTGCGGTTTATCCCAAACGACCTGTATCTGGACGCTTCCAAGGAATATATCGGCGTCATCACAGGCCCGAACATGGGTGGGAAATCTACCTACTTGAGGCAGGCGGCCCTCATTCTGATCCTGGCCCAGATGGGCTCTTTCGTTCCGGCTGAGACCGCCGTGCTCCCCGTAGTAGACCGTGTGTTCACGCGTATTGGAGCGGCGGATAATCTTGCCAGGGGTCGTTCCACATTCATGGTGGAAATGACGGAAGCGGCGGCTATCCTGAACACCGCTACGGCTAATAGCTTCATAGTATTAGACGAAATTGGCCGGGGCACGTCTACCTACGACGGTCTGGCGCTTGCTTGGGCCGTCGTTGAGTATATTCACGAGCGTATCCGGGCAAAGACCTTGTTCGCGACCCATTATCACGAGCTCACCGACTTAGCTGATCAACTTTTCGGCGTAAGAAATTTTCATGTTTCTGTAAAAGAGGCAAACGACCAGATCTTATTCATAAGAAAGGTAGAACCGGGCGCGGCAGACCGCAGTTATGGCATTGAGGTCGCCCGGCTTGCCGGTTTACCCCTGCAAGTAATCGAGCGCGCGAGGTCTGTTTTATTGCATCATGAAATGAGGGAACACTCGGTAAGCGAGGAGCTAGCTCCGGGTGACGCTAACGCGCCCCTTCAGATAAGACTTTTCGAGCCCGTGAATCAAGGGCTCGCCGATCGGATACGGGCCTTAGACATTAACGAGCTCCGACCGGTTGAAGCTTTGCAGATTCTGCAAGATTTGCAGCAAGAGTTGCGAAAAAGATGAGAATAGCAGGTATCATGAGCGGGACTTCGCTCGATGGCATCGACGTGGCGATCGTCGATATCACCGGGTCAGGCTTTAGGGCGAAAATCAACGTCGTTACGAGCCATTCCGTCCCTTATCCACGACAAATTCGTGACGCGCTCCTCGCCATGGCAAACACGAGCGCGTTTACGGGAGATATTTCACGGCTCAATTTCCTTCTCGGGGAACTGTATGCCGAAGCCCTGGAGGAGACAGCTGAACGTGCGGAGATTCCCCTTGAGTCTATCAAGCTCATCGGGTGCCACGGTCAGACAATCTTCCATGAAGGGCAAGGTGCGCAGTTTCTAGGGAAGAAGGTGTCGAGCACGTTCCAGATTGGCGAATCGAGCGTCATCAGCGAGCGGACCGGGATCGATGTGATCTCAAATTTCCGTGAGCGTGACGTTGCTGCCGGCGGATACGGCGCGCCCCTGGTCCCTTATTTGGATTACATGCTCATAAGGCATAGGGGGCGCGGACGTGTTGCCGTTAATATTGGCGGCATCTCAAATTTGACCGCCATTCCTCCGAACACGAGCACGGATCGTGTCATTGCCTTTGACACGGGTCCGGGTAACATGATCATCGACCAGCTCGTGTCGCGCATCACTGCGGGCCAACAGACGTACGATCGCGATGGTGCTATGGCGGCGGCGGGAGAAATTGATCCGAAGCTGCTCGCCAAGCTGCTGCGTGACAAGTATTTTCGTGCTCGTCCGCCGAAGACGGCTGGCCGCGAGCAATACGGGGCCGAGTTCGTGTCGCGTTTGCTCGATACCGAGCTCAGCAGCGAGGATCTGGTTGCTACCGCGACTGCCCTCACCGCCGAGAGCATCGCCTTGGCAGTACGCAACTTTGTGCTGCCCGACATGCGTGTTGACGAGATCTTCGTCTCAGGCGGCGGAACACACAACCCGACGCTGATGGGCATGTTGGGGAAAGCAATGGATCCCATTCCGGTCAAGGAGACGACGGAAGTCGGCCTCGACGTGGATGCCAAGGAAGCCATTGCCTTCGCCGTCATGGCCTACGAAACCGCCCACTGCAGGCCATCGAATGTTCCGATGGCTACCGGCGCCAAGCGCCCGGTCGTTCTCGGCAAAGTGACACAAAACGGCCAGACTCGCAACGGCAACATGAACGGCACAAGCAGCGTGAATGGATCGGCGCGCAGCAGCTCAGGAGCCGTGCACAAGCAGAAGGCGACCCGTTCGGTAAAAGTAAGTCACCCAGCGGTTTCGTCCAAAGCAAAAGCGGCCGCGCGGTAGCTAGCTGATTGGGGCGAGTGCGTTAGCATGGCCGCGAGAACCGCTTGCTAACCCGCGCGGCTCAGTTACGGCGGTTCTCCGAATTTCGGGCGGTTTCGCGCTAGCGTGGCTCGCATCGTCCTCAATACGTTCGGATCTTTCGGCGATCTTCACCCCTACCTGGCCATCGCCATAGAGCTTCGCAGACGCGGCCATCAGCCGCTGATCGCCACGTCCGGGGTGTATCGCGCCAAAGTAGAGGCCGAGGGCATAGAGTTCACCCCGGTCCGGCCAGACGCCGGCGAACTGCTCGACCGCCCTGACGTGATGGAGAAATTGTGGCACCCGGAGAGGGGAACCGAGTACCTGATCCGCGATTACCTGATGCCACGCGTCGAAGAAAGCTATCAAGACCTCAAGGCTGCGTGTGCCGGGGCGAACCTGTTGCTTACTCATTTCGCCGGCTATGCGGGACCGACTGTAGCTGAAGCCCTGAAAATCCCCTGGCTCTCCATCGCCTTGCAACCTTCCGTTTTTCTGTCAGCTCACGATCCGCCTGTACTGCCACCGTTCTGGTTCCGTTATGTTCACCGGTTCGGACCGCCGGCAACCAAGGCGGCCTTCTTACTCGGCAGACGGCGCGTGGGGACGTGGGTACAGCCTTTGTTGCAACTTCGGCAGCGCCTTGGTTTGAGCATCGCTCAAAACCCGATCTTTGAGGGCCAGTTTTCGCCCTTTGGGACACTCGCGCTCTTTTCGCCGCATATTGCCAAGCCGCAACCCGATTGGCCGCCTAACACAATCACCTGCGGATTTGTTCTCTATGATCGCCGCGGAGAGAGTTTCGGCGAGGAAGATACAACGCGGGACCTTTCGCGGTTTCTCGAAGATGGGCAGCCTCCGGTGGTCTTCACTCTGGGCTCGTCCGCAGTCATGCATCCCGGTTCTTTCTACCGTGAAAGCCTGCTTGCAGCTCAAAAACTCGGAGTGCGCGCTGTCCTCCTGCTCGGCGCTAAAGGAGGCGAGCAGTTGCCGCGTAATCTGCCTCCCTTCATCTTCGTAACGGAGTATGCCCCGTACTCGGAACTCATGCCTCGCGCTGCGCTGAACGTGCATCAAGGCGGCATAGGCACTACGGCACATGCGTTGCGGGCCGGCAAGCCCATGATCGCCGTTCCCTGGTCACACGATCAGCCGGACAACGCCGAGCGTGTGCGCCGGTTGGGAGTCTCGCGCACCATTTTGCGCTCCCGTTACGAGGCGCCACGCGTAGCCAGGGAGTTGGAACGCCTGCTGCGGGATTCGGTCACTCGCCGACGGGCAGCGGAACTGGGCACGAAGGTCGGCGGCGAAGATGGTTTGCGAATCGCCTGCGACGCTGTTGAAACGATGTGCGGATAATCGGAGAAGGGCAAAAAACCATGTCGAAGGCTAGGGTTTCGGCCAAGAAGGCCTTGACCGGCATGATTTTCCCGAAATATTCCACACTTCTTGACAAGGTCAATTGGAATGCGAGATGGCTCGAGACGGTTCGGAAGGCGAGCAGCGTTCCCCAATTTCAATACCGCAGAGAACTCCATTCGTTCGTGAATGAGACGCGCTTCAACGGCGGAGCCGATCCGGTGGACTATCTGGAATTCGGGGTATACCAGGGTGAGAGCCTCCGGATGTGGGCCAACCTGAACAAAAACCCATCTTCGCGACTGTTCGGATTCGATTCTTTCATAGGCCTGCCGGAAGACTGGACCGCGAAGAAGCGCAAGGGAAGCTATAGTGCCAGCGGTCACCTGCCCGCTATTGAGGACGATCGAGTCGAACTGGTCATCGGCTGGTTTCAGAATTCGTTACCAGGGTTCCTCTCCACTTACAAGCCGCAGCACCGGCTCGTTATACATAACGATAGCGACCTTTTTTCCTCCACCCTGTATTGCCTCGCGGTTTTGAATCCAATCATCCGGCCTGGCACAATCATCATTTTCGATGAATTCGACGCGGTACTCGACGAATTTCGAGCCCTCGAAAGCTACCTGTCATCCTTCATGCGAACATCGAAGATTATAGGGGCCACAAGTGACTTTTGCCAGACGGCAGTGGAAATTGATTAGGCCGCGCTATTCGATTTCGAACATCTCACCCTGCTTTAGCTTGTGATACCTCCTCTGCAGCTCGGGCGTAAGCCGAAGCTTGAGCTCATCCGGGTAGCCGCGCTTCCAAAACAATTCCTCTTCGTTTTCTCTATAAGTTCCGAAGTGCTGAGGGAAGATGTATGCCGGCTCGAGGTGATTAATCAGAATGGTGGAGCGATCGAGGTACATGTCATGAACGGTTGGCGAGACGAAGAGAACATCTATGTTCTTCAGAGATAAATGTTCTTCCGTTAGCACAGAATCGCCGGGCTCGAGGAAGCGCTTTCCGTGAATTTCAAAGACGTAGCCGCAATTATGAGCGATCTTGTCGACGAAATCCGGCTCGCGCGTGAGGACAGTAAACTCCTGGTTGCCGTGAATGGCATGGATCGGCTCCACGTGAATTCCCTTGACTGTGAACGGATGCAGCGGCTCGGGAACGATAAGACGATCCCTCGGTATCTGGAAACCCAGTTCCTTCAAACAAGGGCTCGGTAAAACGAATATGCATTTTCCACGCTGTGCGAGAATCCGCAATGTTTCCGGATTGCAATGGTCGCCATGATGGTGCGTCACAAACACGACATCCAGGTCTCCGGCGATCTCCGAAGCCGTTACAGGCGGAGGCATGACTTTGTCGTCGTTGTCGAGTGTGAGATCAGTACCGATCAGCAGATTGTCAGACTTGATAAGCCAGCCCGCGTTGCCCGTCCACCAGATGGCAATCCCTTTGTGATGGGACCTTATCTGATTGACAACCTGATTGCCGGAGTTGCTCGCAAACAGGACTCCGGCGAGGCCCGTCAAGAGCAACGAAAAGAATTTCGCCATGAGGGCGATTCTATGCCACACCTGATTACGCGCGACAGTATTGCGAAGATTTCGGAGGTTGATATGGCACCGACAGCTCTGGCGTTTCCAGTCGCCTGCCTCCCTTGCCATACGATTTGTGGCACGCCTCGGTGATTCCGCTGGTGAGGAGTGTCCGCTCGACCGGATAGGGCGCGCGGCCGCTCACAAACATTTCTTCCACTTTGTTCATCAAACAAGCCGAATAAGTCACGTTCGGCTCCGGCGTTAAGAGGAATTGGGTAGAAACAGTTCCCAGTCCGGTCACTCGGGCCGCGAAGTTGAAGTCCTGCAGCGCGCCGCGTAGGTTCAACATGGTCGCGCGCAAGCCGTCCCGGTACTCGATGACGTAGGCGATCGGTCTTTTCACCAGCCTCTGCAGTTCGCCGCTTGCCACCAGGTCCTGCGTTCGCCCGTCTTTAACCGTGAGGCCGAGAGGCGTGTCGCTCCGCGAAAGCGCCGCGACCAGGAGTTCTTTTGACCATCCTGCTCGCCATACGGCCTCGCCTTCCACCCATTGCACGGCGCGCACACCGGATTCTCCGCCTTTCCGACGCTCGACCATACACTGCATGGCTTCCAATGCGTGAAAATCCATGGCATCGTCCGAGCCGTTCTCGCCCACCATGACAACTTCTTCGATGTGGCATCCGAGCGGCAGTTCCAAATCCGGCAGACGCCACGTTACAGGCAGGGAGGAGCCGGCCAGCATCGGAAAACCGAGGCGCTTCGAATTGCCCACCATCCTCTGCGCCTTTTGAAAGCTGTACGAAAGATGCTTGTCGTTATAGACCGGTACTGCCCGTCCGTCCTGCTCGAACACCTTCACACATTGGTCGAAGAACTCGTAGCGCGGGTACAGCTTTTGTCCAATGTCGTTTGTCGGATAATCGCCGTGTTCCGCGATAATCAGCACCGCGTCTACGGCAATCTCTTTGCCGCCGCAGCGCAACGCTTCAGCGATCGTCGGATAGATCCGGAACCCGAACTCTTCGGCGCGGGCTCTGCTGAGATCGCCCTCGGGTTTCTGGTCTACATACAGCGATACGATCTTCGCGCCCGGCACGTGCCACGAGCCATTGTGCGGATAACCCACCAGGAACCGGTCGCCCATGTGCTGGCCGTGCGAGAGGTAGCGGTAAACCGTCGTAATCATGGCGATCCGCACAGTACGATCCGGTTTCTGTTTCCCGAGCAGAGGCAGCGCCACGGCTGTCCCGAGCAAAGTCCGTCGGCTTAAGCGATGGCTCAAATCGAAGTTCACTCAGGACCTCCAGAAGGTTGAGGCAGGATTGGGTTGGTACTGAATCGCCAGATGCGGCGTCTTCAATCGCGCCTGCCCGGCATAGAGGCTGTCGACGCCCGCGGCCGTCAGTCCCGTAGTCAGCAGAGTCCGCTCGATCGGATATGGCGGTTTGCCGGTTAAAAACATCTGCTCCATGCAGTTCACAAGCGGACTGAAAAAGTTCGCGAGCGTAGTCCGGCCATCAGGCATGGGCAGATACATTTGCGTCGAAAACGGTTCATTCGAGCCCTCAAGGGTTGCAGAGAAATTGAAGTCGCGTACCAGGCCGGATAACAGAATCATCGTCGCGCGCGGTCCCTCCGCGTGCTGATAGTGGTACGCTACGGGATCTTTGACCAGGCGGCGCATGTCGTCCATGGTGGGGAAGATGTCATTAAAGCCCGGACGAGCAGGCACGAGCGTATGGCTCCGGCAAAGAGCCGCGTCAAAGAGACGTTTCGACCAGACACCCTCTTCGAGGGCCTGCCAAAACTTATCGGCACGATACGCCTCGAGCCATATGACACCCTTTTCTCCGCCGGCGCGGCGCTCCAACATGCATTGCAGTGTCTCGAGGCCATGAAAGTCGTAGCTGTCCACTCCGCCGTAGCAAATGGTCAAGGCTTCTTTTACCCTGGCGTTCGGCGGCATCTCGACGGACGGAATACGCCAGGTCACCGGAAGGCTGGAGCCTGCCATCATCGGAAAGCCCATCGATCGGGATGTGTCATACATTTCTTTCGCCCAATCCCAATTCCATGAGAGGTGCTTGTCGTTGAACACGGGGACGGAGCGCCCGCTGTTGCGAAAGACCCGAACCGTTTCCTGGAAGAAGCGGTAGCGGGGATACTGCACTTGGCCTTTCGGCGTCTTCGGATAATCTCCATGCTCTCCAACAATCACAACTCCATCTACGGCGAGCTTGTTGGTCCCCTGCGTGAGCGCTTCCGCGATCGTCGGATAGATTTTCATCTGGTGGAAGCGGCTAGCGCGTTCCCGGCTCAAATCATCTGACGGCTTTTGATCGACGTAGAGCGAAACCAGCTCCATCGGCGGGTGATGGTGGGTTCCGTTCCAGCCATAACCTTCAAGGAAGCGGTCCACGATATGTTGGGCATGCGAATACTTCCGGTAAACGGTTACTATGGCGGCCAATTTCATGGAAAGACCATCTAGATGCTGACAATTTTTCTAGCTGCTCTGGTGGGTGCGCCAACAATATTTACTTTCGATGCGCACGTTCACGTCATCAACCGTCAGTTTTATCACGGCGGCGATATCGGCGAACGCGTGACCGATGGTCAGTTTGACCTACCGCGCGCTAGAGAAGGCGGTGTCAACGCTCTCTTCTTTTCGCTTTTTGTGACCGAGGAATACTATCCGCAACACTACGAAACCAAACAGGGCTTGCGGCTCGTGGATTTGGCTTTACAGCAGATCCGGAAGAACAACAAGACCATTGAACTCGCTCTGAACGCCTCTGACGTCGACCGGATCGTGAAGTCGGGCAAGATAGCGGCAGTCCTCGATATGGAAGGGAGTATCGATCGCGGCGGCGACCTCGGAGTTCTTCGCCAGTTCTATAACCTGGGACTCCGATCCTACCAGTTATCAGCCCACAATGCTCCAAACGACTATGCGGATTCCTGTTGTTCCCCTCCACGCTGGCATGGTTTGAATGAACGCGGTAGAGCCTTCATCAAAGAGATGAACAGGCTGGGAATGGTAATCAACGTCTCCCATGCATCTGACGAAGCCATTTCGCAGGCCATAGATATCAGCTCCGATCCTGTGATTGCGACGCACCACGGCTTGCGCGAGTTTAACAATATTCCGCGCAACATGCCGGACTGGCTGCTGAAAAAGCTCGCCGCAAAAGGAGGTTTGATCGGCATTCAGATCGGCAACGAGTTTCATAACAGAAAGGTGTTCGACTGGCGGACGCAGCATGCAGGCAAGCCGTTTTGGGACACGGCCCGTGTCAGCGCAGCCAATCTCTCGATCGAGGAGATCGATAAAATCGTTGCGCCGCAATTTCCGATGGTGGGCAGCAATGCGCCCGATAACCTGAAATTCACTGTCGACGATTGGCTCAAGGTCACCGATCGCGTGATCCAGCTTGTGGGAGAGGATCACGTAATTCTAGGGACCGATTTTGACGGCGGCCCCACTCTTCCTCTTCACATGCGGGACGTCCGCGACGTTCCTATGATCACCGCGGCCATGCGGCGCCGCGGTTATTCCGAGGAACGCATCCGGAAGGTCATGGGCGGTAATCTGTTGCGCGTTTTCCGGCAGATTACGGATAAATAGCGGCTTACGCGCGCCTAATAGACTTTGCGGCAGTCAGGCCGCTGATAACATCCCGGACTTGTACTCGCCACGCGCCCTTTGCGTCGTTGATCGCAAAGGGGATCTCCAGCGACGCTTTTCCTTCCCGCACAGTCAGATTCGGGCTGTAATGGCGTACCACTCGGCCGCTGGGATCCATGACCTCGGCACGAACAACTGAGAGGTCCACTGGCTGGTCGTGTTTGTCTCGTAAGCTAATTTGGAAATTCTTGTCGATGTCGAGTCTTGAGATGCGCGATTTACGCGTAACAATCAGGACGGGTTTCGTGGGCCCGGATTCCAGTTCCGCCGGTGCAATCTCACCTCGCAGCAAGTCGTAGCGAACGCCTTCAGTTGCGGGGAGACGAATCGTTGTCGTCTTCTCCGGCAGAATGCCGAGCAGTTCGGAACTGCCGAAGTCGCGAACAGTCACCAGGTGCGGCACTCCGAAATCGCGCTGCACTCCGACGTTTCGCGGCCCGGTGAGCGTGAAACCTTTCGTTCCGGCAGTCCATAACGGCTGCTTGCGCCAATGACACCGGCCATCCATACGGCCGGTCTGCTCATCGCCATAAACAATGCCGCCGCGTGCCATGAAACGCTCGATCTCGGCGGCTTCTTTGTCGGTGATAGCAATGGAGTACGGAAGAATGAGTGTGCGGTAGCGGTCGAGCATGCCGGACTCGATCTGTGCGGTAGCGAGAAACCGAAATTGCACACCATCTTTTTCGAGTTCGTTCACCCATGCCTTGCGGCGCTTCTGCAACTCCGCGAAATTCGCCGACGTTTTGCCTTCGCTGCCGCCCGTTCCGGCGACGATCTTTCCGTCCGTGATCCATGAGCCTCGAATGCTGGCCATCGAGAAATGAATCGCAACTCCGTCTTCGCGGACTGTCGAATTCATGAAGACGCGCGCGATGCCGGATTGCAGATGCCCGAACGCCTCGGCAAGCGCTTGGCCCTGAGCGCTCATCGTGAGATCCGGATTCAGTAAGGTGTACTGCCAGAAGATGGAAGCCCCGCTGTGTCCGTAAAAAAGACGCCGCCACTGCTCGTGTTGGGCTTCATCGCTAATCAGGCCGTAGCCGGTGAATCCGGTTATCGTCAATCCGGGGCGGAATAAATAGTGCATGGCATCCTGGCATCCGCCCGAATAGGGCTGCAGATAATCGATTTTCTGATCGATTCGATACCAGTTGCATCCGTTGTGCGCTGTCGGTACCTGCGTTCCCGAAATGGACGCACGCAGATTGGGATCAATCTCGTGAACGAGTTCGGTTGCCTTTCCAAATGCGTTCACAAACTCTGTTTCCATGTAGGCACGGTGGTCGGCCCACGGTGCATAGTTGCCGTGTTTCTGGGCCTGCTCGGTGGTCATGGGCTCCACGGCCTCCCAATCGCGGAACGCGGTACCCCAGGAAGCATTCAGCGCGTTGAGATCCGCATATTCGCCGCGCAGCCACTGGCGGAAGCCCGCAATCGAGTCCGGGGCCCAGTCCACATCGAACGCATCGGCATAGAAGGTCAACGAGGACTCGTCGGCGAGATAGCAGGCCATCGGCTTCAGCGGTGCGAGCGGGTGCACGGACTTTTTCAACTGTGCGCGAATTCCCTCCTCGAATGCCGGGGATTCGAGCGTAACTTCACGGGTCAGATATTTTGTGTCTTTCGTCCGCAAGTAATCGGCTTTGCGCTTAAGATATGCGTCACGGCGGTACCAGTAAATGCCGAACCCGGGCAGGTGCGCGCTAACCATCATTTTGAAATTGCGGTCGGGACCGGCGAGAATCGAGATCCCGATACGGCGGAACTGGTCGTCGAGCGCCGGGATCCAGGGTTGATATGATTTCGGTCCATACCAGGGAAGGATGACTTCGTAGTCGCTCCACTCGCGCGATGCTGCAACGAAGCGAACTGGAATTTGCCGGATAGTGGCTCCGATTGTGGCTCTCACGAACCCGGAATGAGTGAGGGGGCGCAGCGCGGTGAGATGAACGCTGCCTGTTCCCTCCGCTCGAGCCAACACTCGTCCGAAGCCGTCCAGAAGTTCGGTTTGTGCGGGTTGCGCCGCCTTCCATCGAACTTCGACATGTGTGCCTTCGCCGATCACTTCCGGTTCCGCTTTGAGATCTTCGATTGTTTCAGGCTGCCCTGTTTGGACCGCTGTAATCATCCAGTCTGCCGCAAGCTGCTGTTCGAGGAAGTACCGGCCCGGAGCGAGGGTTGCAAAACTTGGAGCCCTGCCTCGGCCCGTTTGTAGCACCTCGTTGTATCCGTTACGAAGCCGCCAGATTGCGCTTCGTGCGCTGAAATCCGGGACGGATCTGGGTTCGCGAGCTGCTGCGTAGATGATCGCGCGCACCAGCAGTGCGTAAAAGTACTCCCAGGAGACGTCGACGAAATCCCCGCGCGCCGACATCGGCATGTACCAGCTCAAACCCTGATTCCGATAACCGAAGGCAACAACGCGACCGTTTCCGTGCTGTCGCAAGGCAAGCACCGGATTCCCCGATTCGGTTTGGATGAGCACGGTAGCGCCCGGCACGGCACGGTAGCGGTCATTCTGAACGTCTCCGAAAGGGAATGTCTCGACCGGTACGGCACGCGAAATGTAGTGGTCTCCGGCCCGGCGCCACGGCGATGAGTCGGCCTGTCCGGCCGTTGGGCGTTCCTCAAACTCTGATTCGGCGTTTTTCATGTCTAGCGGAAAGAGAGGCGAGAGGTCACCGCCGGGTCTGATTAAGACGAGTCCACAACCATCGTTTACGCGTCGGGCGAGTCCATCGCGCGACGCACTTGTGAGCATGTTCCACCCGTGATTGAGCGGTAGGAGTATGGCGTCGAAGTGTTTCGCGCTTGTGAGCTCTTGCTCGAGATACGAATAGACGAGTTTCAGGTCCCCCTTTTCCGCGCGGGCCCCGTAATCTTCGCGGAATGCCATGGTCCATTTGTTGACATCCCAGTCGGGATCGATGCTAACCGTGGTGAGATCGAGCGACAGGCGCTGCGCCAGTTCGACAAGAGTGCGCCCTTCCCCCACAGTCGGCACGGCAAGGAGGCGAATCGGGCCGCCGGGCAGCGGGTTTGCCCATTTCACGTGTGGCGTTTCGATCTCGAGCGTGTATGGAGCTTCGAACCTTTTCGCGCTGCCGTTTCTCGACCCCATACCGACATCTTGCGGAAGCAAAGCGATTCGCTGCAGGTCACCGGCTGGGCAGGGCGCTGCGCTCGCGGCCATACCGGTCGCAAGAGATCCGAGAAAGTCGCGTCTCCTGAGTCTCATCGATAGATGTCATATCACGGACGACGAATAAAATATGCTAGTCGGATGCGGGACCCCAGATAACAGACCGTCCCGGCCGAAGGGAGACATCCTCATGTCACGCCTGATCTTTGTCACGCTCGCTTTTACCCTGCAGCTCGTTGCTCAACAAAAGAAGATCGTGGTTGAATATTCGAACCCTGATTTGATCGAGCAGCTACGAAACGTAACCTCTCAGGCCACGATTGTGCCAGTCTCATCAACCAACGTAATGCAGGAGATCGGCGATGCCGACGCATTTATCGGCGATATCACATCCCAGGAAGTCCGGGCAGGCAAGAACCTCAAATGGGTCGGCGTCATGAGCGCGGGCGTTGAAAGGGTGCTCTTTCCGAAAGATGGAACCAGCGACCTGCGTCAGAGCAAGATCATTCTGACCAACAACAAGATCGTACAAGGGCCGGAAATCGCCGATCATGCGCTTGCGATGCTTCTCATGCTGTCCCGCAATCTTTACGCCTTGTACAGAAACGATCGACAGGAAATCTGGAATGGCGAGTCGTTCCACGGTATTGAACTGAATGGCAAAACCGCAGTCGTGGTCGGGGTGGGCGGTATCGGAACGCAGATAAGCGTGCGCGCGAACGCGTTCGGCATGAAGGTAATTGGCGTTGATCCAGAGGACAAGCCCTTTCTTCCCTTCTTGCAACGCGTCGTCAAACCCGATCAGTTCGATGAGGTGATCCCGCAGGCGGACGTGGTATTCCTTTCCGTTCCGGACACTCCCAAGAGCCACAAAATGATGGGCGCCCATCAGTTCGAGCTAATGAAGAAGAACTCATACTTCATCGCGGTCAGCCGCGGCGGGATCTACGATATGAACGGGTTGGTAAAAGCGCTCGATGAACGGCGATTGGCGGGCGCGGGAGTCGATGTCACGGATCCAGAGCCGCTGCCGAAGGGTCATGCTCTTTGGAAGTTCGAAAACGTGATCATCACGCCGCACATTGCCGGCCGATCCGATCAGGATGCAGCCCGCATGACCGGAACGATTAAAGAGAATCTCCGCCGTTTTGTCGAAGGAAAGCCCTTGATCAACGTCGTGGACAAACAGAAAGGCTATTAGTATACGGTCCTGAAATCTAGTCGAATCAGAATGTATGCGGTAGTGGAAGGAACGAGCTACTGAATTGGCTGGATCGCTCTCATCGCATCGATGGTATCGATTGTGCCTTCCCAGTACCGAATGAGGACGTCTCTATTCAGATCAATCCATCTGGCGAGGAGGGCCAGGTGCTCGGGCGTCATATATCCATTTACAACATGGACCATGGGACGAAGGGCGACTGAAACCATCTGCGAGGGAACTGCCCTCGGACCCTGCGAGACTTTCACTCGGATATCGTGCTGGACGCCTTGTCCGGTTGAGATCCAAACCACAAATGGCAGACCGGTATGCTTCGGGAAAAGATTGGCCATTTCGAACAAAGCATCGGAGCCCGATTGGCGCTCACGCACGGCCGGCAATGCAGAGGGATTCTTCATCGGCCTCTCCTTTGATCAGTGTCCTCGGCTTCAAGGATATCGCGATGCTTTTGAACTAGGGCCCTTTTCGATTTCCATTCACGTGGGGCAAGTGCAAGGAGGCTGATGTTCAATCGTCAAGGCGACGGTTTACGACGCCGCCTTGATCGCATTTCGCGAATGCCGGAAGGACGTTTAAAGCGAGGGCGGACCATTATCGGCAGCCGCTGCCGCTTTGTTGACCGTTTGCGTCAACACTGCCGAAGTGCTTCCGATGCGGTTATGGCCACCGCTATAGACCGCCGTGATGCTGTGCTTGCCTGCGACCAGGGTCGCTGTGGTAAGCGCTGCTTTGTTGATAGCCGGGTTGACGGCTACTGTGCCGAGTGGTGTTGTACCGTCCTTGAACGTCACTGACCCGCCGACTTGTCCGCCAAATGCCGAAACAATAGTCGCCGTAAACATCACCGGCTTGCCGCTGGTCGAGGGGTTCAGCGAAGAAACCAGGCTCGTCGTGGTCGACGCTTTATTGACGGTTTCCGTCAGTGCTGACATGCTGCCAATACGACTCGGACCGCCGCTATAGACTGCCGTGATGCTATGGCTGCCGGCAAGTAACGCCTGCGTGCTAAACGTTGCCTTATTGGAGTTGATGTTCGCCGTGCCGAGCGTGTTGGCTCCGTCTTTGAACGTTACCGTTCCACCCGCCAATCCACCGAAAGCTGAATTGATCGTCGCCGTGAACGTGACCGACTTCCAGTAGGTGGACGGATTGAGCGAGGAAACCAGCGTGGTGGTGGTCGCGGCCTTGTTTACGGTTTCGGTAAGAGGCGCGGAGGTACTGCCCAGGGCGGCATTGCTGCCGGTATAGACTGCCGTGATCGCGTGGGCTCCCGCATGCAGCGCATTTGTCGCAAAGGCAACCTGCCCGCCGCTCAACGCCGCCGTGCCTAACACGGTGGAGCCATCCTTGAAGGTCACCATGCCGGCGGGAGTCGCGCCAGCACTGGCCGACACCTTAGCGGTAAACGTAATATTGCGTCCGACCGTAGACGGATTCACAGACGACGCTATGGTCGTTACCGTAGCTTTCTTTATCGTGAAGGTTCTGGTGCGAAGCGCTTCGGTATTTCCGGCCACGTCTGTGCTGTGATATTGCAGCGTGTGTGGACCGGCAGCCGAGACGGTAAACGGGGCGGCGTAAGCTATAGGCGCTCCGCCATCGAGGCTGTAGAATTTCGCTGCCACGCCACTCCCAGTTTCGACGGCCGAGAGAGACACTTTCACGTTCGAGGTATAGACCCCGCCTCCGCTGGTGGTCCCACCGAGATCCAAAACAGTTACCGGAGCTATCGTGTCGTAGCAAACGGGACCATAACTCAGCAGGCCGGTCGAAGTGCCGGTGTTATCCCAAGCTTTGGCGTTTGCGGTATGGCAACCTTGCCCTGCTTGTGACAGCACGAGGGCACCCCGTAATTGACCTGGAAACTCGGGACCGCTGTAGAACGCATCGCCCCCGCCGGGTGTGGCCTTGCTGAAGGATTCCGGAGCCGGATCCGCATCCCAACCCAGGCTGAAGCCAGACACGCCATTAGCCGGACGGTTGCTGAGCGTCGTATCGAAGAAGCTTACATTCACAACTTGGTCCGTGTTGTACCACTTGTTGGGTGCAGCCCCGAAGAATTCTCCCTCCGGTGGACCGAAGTCGCCGGCAGCGCTGTAATTGATCGCCCAAGCCAGTTGCAGCATGTTAGCTGAACCTAAACCAGTTACTACGTCATAACCAGGCCCAGCGCAGTAGAAGGGCGCCAGAGGATTATTGAGGCTCACATCGTTGGAGTTGCAACCTACAGTAATGTCATAAAACGGATAATGAGGCGCATAAGCCGGTGCGTGCTGCTGCTCCAGGTAGATATAGTAGTTCGCATTCCCAATCGGTGCGCAGGCATTGCTGCCGAAGCAGCGGTTTCCAATGAGGCTCTGCAGATAAAGCAGGTATGCATTCTCTTGCGCGATGAAGCCCGCAAACTCCGGTGTAACGATGCTGGTACCGCCATTACCGATAATTGAGCCCTGAAAGAACATGGCCTGCGGAGTCTTGGCGAAGTTCGCATTCATAGCAATATCCGGCAGCGTCCGAACACCGTTGCCGAGGAAGGCCTGATAGGCGGGTACCGGCCATTTCGAGCTAAAGCCACCACCTCCGCCGCCCTCGTTTACATTGCAGGCGCCAGGAAACGTGTTGCCGGTCCACGCTATTTCGCTGTTATAGCTCGAGTCTGAATTGAGGTGGAGTTCTGTGCCCCCGGCTGCAATGATGTTCGGAGAGGAGGCTGGAAACTCCACAAGGGTGTGTTGGCAATCGGCTGTCGATCCTTTGTCGTCGGCATCGGCAACCAGCGTCCATCCTTGAGCAGACATTGCGTTGAAGATGGCATTCTGGCTGTCCATTAGATCGCTGGTGGCGCATGTGAACTCGGCGCAACCCCAGCTAACCGACATCACTCTGGCATGGCCGTCTGTCAGCATATGGTTATAGATATCGGAAAAGGTCGACAGCAGGCTGTTTACGCC
>DATBHS010000135.1:0-8145 GCA_036557345.1 Bryobacteraceae bacterium | reverse complement strand
TTTCCGGCCCGACCTCTTCGCATTCCCGATAGAGTAGTTCTATCTAGTAGAATTTCGCGCAGAGGCGTACGCCACTATGGAGCAAAGAGCGGCACTTCTCATTGGCCCCACACCTCAGATCCTCGCAGAGCTTTCGGACATCCTCAAGGCTCCAGAATGGAGTACCCAGGAGGTACCGGACAACACGGCCGCGCTCGAGTTGGTCAAATCGGCACGATTTGACCTCATCCTGACCAGCGAAACGAGTTCGAGCCGCGAGGACATCGAGCTGCTTCGGTCCATACGGCGTCTCCACTCACATGCCCGGATGATTATTCTGACCGACGAAAGCACGCCGGCCAACGTGATCGACGCAATACGCGAGGGAGCTTTCAGCTATTTTTCGCAACCCATCTCGCTTCCCGCTCTAAGAGAAATGGTGAGGAGCGCGATCGAGGGACCGTGCTGGGACGATGGCATCGAAGTCTTGTCGGGCTCACCGTCGTGGCTGCGTTTAGCGGCCCGGTGCGACATGAAGACCGCGGACCGGCTCGTCCAATTCGTTCACGTGATGATCGACTTGCCGGACGGCGAAAAGGAGGTCGTAGCTCTTGCGCTTCGGGAGTTGCTGATGAACGCCATCGAGTACGGCGGCAAGCTCGATCCGACCAAGTATGTAGAGATGTCCTACCTTCGGACCAAAAGAGCGGTGGCTTGCCGGGTCAAGGATCCCGGCGAAGGGTTCTCGTTCGAAGAGATCTCTCACTCTGCCGTCCTGAACCCATCGGGCGATCCGCTCCGGCACGTACACTATCGTGAAGCACAAAGTTTGCGGCCGGGTGGCTTCGGCGTCTTGCTTGCGCGTAACAGCGTGGACGAGCTGATTTACAACGAAAAGGGCAATGAGGTCGTGTTGGTCAAGTATGTGGAAAAGTAATCCGCCGAAACTGAGCCTTGAGCGTAAGCGATGGGCGTGGTCGATTCTTTCACAAAGTCAAACTCGCTACGCAGGATTCTGAAGTCCATGCGTCACAATCTACTCATGCGATATTTCTTGACCGGGTTGATTCTTGCTTGCGCCCTCCCGGCCCTTCCACAGAGCAGTGGAAGCGCCTTCATAGGGAGATGGGATTTTGACCTTGGGACTATGCAAGCGAATTGGTTGGGTGTAACGGACAAAGGCGGCACCCTGGAAGTCTGGTTTCAGCCCACCGGAGGCCATGTCTACCAGATCAAAGATGCTCACGTAGATGGATCACATCTGCGGTTCACCGCTTCGCCGGCCTCTGGCCATCATCCCGCAATGACCTGGGACCTCGAGTCGTCTGGCGATAAGCTGACCGGCGTCCAGAAGGAAGGCAATCACACCACGCCTTTGACCGGGGTGAAGGCCCCGGACTTGGATCGCGGCGCTCCGGCGGCATGGACCGATCCGGAGCCCTTGTTTAACGGGAAAAACCTGGACGGCTGGGAACCGATCGGAAATCGGGCGAAGAGCCACTGGATCGTGAAAAACGGCCTCTTGGTGAATCAGGCTCGCGGCGCGAACCTGCGCACGACGCGTACGTTCGATGACTTCAAGCTCCATTTCGAGGTAAATTGCCCCGACAAGGCGAATAGTGGTTTCTATCTGCGCGGGCGCTACGAGATCCAGCTCGAGTACGAACCTGCGAATTCAGAGCCGATGGAGCGCCAGATGGGCGCCATTTATGGACGGCTTGCCCCAAGCAAAGAGTTGCCGCGCACACCCGGCCAGTGGGAGACCTTTGACGTGACGCTTGTGGGCCGGAAGGTCACGATAATTCGTAACGGTACCTTGATGATCGATCAAAAGGAGATCGAGGGCATTACCGGGGGCGCGCTGAATGCCGATGAAGGAGAGCCGGGGCCATTTTATATCCAGGGTGACCATACCGGCGGTTTGCAGTTCCGCAACATTACCGTCGCCGTTCCAAAAAGCTGATGGCGTAGTACCAATAGTCCTTGGGACACCTTAGTTCCAGAAGGCGGATTTCTTCTGATGCGCCGCGAATCTAAGCTCGGAGCATCATGATTCACAAATCGCTTCGACTGGTGGAAAAGCTCAAAGACATCTGGTGTCGTGCCTTTCATAATGAACCCATGTGGCCCGTGAATGGCCGTTATCAATGCAGATGCTGTCTTCGCTACCATGGCGTTAGCTGGACCGTGCCAACCCCCTGAACCCTCCGGCGCATTGATATACTCGTCAGACGCGAGGCTTGTGGGCCTTGCTTTCCCGAAAGTGATGAGATTTCGTTCGTGTATCGCCCTTTCGGCCTGGTTCGTCGCATTCCAAGCCATTGGTGCAACAAACCCAGCCGTCGATTTTGATCACCAGGTACGGCCCATTCTCTCTGACAACTGCTTCACCTGCCACGGACCGGATGAAAAGCACCGCATGGTAGGGCTGCATTTCGACACAAAGGAGGGCGCGTTTGGTAAGCCCGGCGTGATCGTTCCCGGAGATTCCGCGCACAGCAAGATGTATCTGCGCGTGAGCAATCCAAATGAAGCCATGCGAATGCCGCCGCCGTACTCGGGCCGCAAATTGACCGCCGCCCAGATTGAAACCATCCGCAAATGGATTGACGCGGGCGCGAAATGGGAATCGCATTGGTCATTTGTTCCGCCGAAGCGCCCCGAAGTCCCTGCCGTGAACCAGGCCGGCTGGGCGCGAACGCCAATCGATCATTTCGTGCTGGCAAAGCTGGAGCAGCAGGGGCTGCATCCTTCACCCGAAGCGGACAAAACGACGCTTCTCCGTCGCGTAACCTTCGATCTGACGGGACTGCCGCCCACGCCTGCCGAGCTCAACGCATTTCTCGCCGATAACACGCCGGACGCTTACGAAAAGGTGGTTGACCGCCTGCTTGCGTCGCCGCACTATGGCGAGCGCATGGCGATGCAGTGGCTCGATTTCGCCCGTTACGCCGATACACACGGCTACCACATCGACAGCGCGCGAGAGATGTGGCCGTGGAGAGACTGGGTCATCGATGCTTTCAACCGGAACATGCCTTACGACCAGTTCACGATTGAGCAGATTGCAGGCGACATGCTTCCGCACCATACGCAGGCGCAACTCATCGCGACCGGCTTCAATCGGAACCACATGATTAATTTCGAGGGCGGTGCGATTCCCGAAGAGTACCAGAACGAGTACATCGTCGATCGCATTGAGGCGACCTCGACAACCTGGCTCGGGATTACGCTTGGCTGTGCACGCTGCCATGACCACAAGTACGATCCGTTCACCCAAAAAGATTTCTACAGCTTTGGAGCGTTTTTCAACGGAGTTCCGGAAAAAGGACTCGACGGCTATAAGGGAAACGCCGTTCCCTTCTTACAACTGCCGGATCCGCAACAGGTGCAAATGAAGCAGGCGCTGCTCGACGCAATAAAAAAAGAAGACACAAAAATTGCCGCTGTTCAAAGCGCCTGGGAACGCGAGGAACGTGCGACTCCCGTCTCGGACGTTACCTCTGGTCTGGTGGACGAATTCACGTTCGACCATTCACTGGCCGATCGCTTGCGTACCGAGTTCGCCGGCAAAGTCGTAAGCGGAAAGCTGGAATATGCTGAAGGACGGATTGGCTGGGCAGCCGACCTCGATCAAGAGCCCAATCTTTCCTTGGGCTCGGCTGGGGGATTCCGGGCAGGGCAGCCCTTCAGCGTAGCGCTTTGGATCAGGGCGGATGGTCCATCCGGCATGGCTGTACTTCAGCGTTATGCCGCGTCGCCGAAATCGGGCCCGGGGTACGAAATCGCGCTCGATTACTGCGCGAAGGACGAGTGCAATGTGATCGTCCGTTTGAAGCGCGATGGTCCGGCCGCGGGTATCGAGGTGAAATCTCGGCAAGGCGTGCCCCGGGAAAAGCCCTCACCGAATGAGGATGAGATCGGCACTTGGAGCCACCTGATCGTGTCCTACGATGGTTCTGGAAAGGCAAAAGGCATCCAGATCTACATTGACGGACGGAGCGTTCCGATCGAGACTGTTACCGACAACATGGGACCTGCGCCGTCGTTCGAAGCGGGGGAGTTACAGATCGGCAATAAGGATTGGGGGACGCCGCTGAAAGGCCGGCTTGCGGATCTGCGCTTTTATAACCGGCGTCTGTATGCAAACGAAGCCTTGCAGATTGGTCTGCTCAGCCCGTTGCACAGCGTACTCGCCATAAGCGCCGAACGCCGGTCGGAAGATCAGGCAAAGTGGCTGCGCAAATATTTCGTCGCCGAAGTGGCCAATCGCGCAGAAAAACAGTTCAATACCGATTACGAGACATTGAAACGTGGCCTCGATCAACTCAATCGTGAGATCCCATCGACCATGGTCATGTCGGAAATGGAGAAACCGCGTGACACGTTTGTCCTCGCGCGCGGCGACTACCGGAATCACGGGTTGAAGGTTTCTCCCGATACGCCGCAGGTGCTTCCGCCTTTACCGAAGGATGCGCCCCGCAACCGCCTCACCCTTGCCAAGTGGCTGGTGGATCCGGGCAATCCGCTTACCGCTCGCGTTGCGGTGAACCACTTCTGGCAAATGTATTTCGGCTTAGGAATCGTGAAGACCAGCGAAGACTTCGGATCGCAGGGAGATCCGCCCAGCAACCAGGAGCTTCTCGACTGGCTCGCGACAGAGTTTATCCGATCCAAATGGGATGTGAAGGCGATGCAGAGATTGATCGTCACCTCCGCGGTCTATCGCCAGTCATCGAAGGTAACTCCCGACCTGCTGGAGAAAGATCCGGAGAATCGATTGCTGGCGCGGGGCCCGCGTTTTCGCTTGCCGGCGGAAATGATTCGCGACAACGCCCTCGCGCTCAGTGGTCTCCTGAATGACAAGATTGGCGGACGGAGTGTCTCCCCATATCAGCCAAAGGGTCTATGGGAAGAGATGGCGTTCGGCGGAGATTTCTCGGCGCAGAAATATGAGCAAAGCCACGGAGCAGATCTCTATCGCCGAAGCATGTACACGTTCTGGAAGCGCACCGTGCCGTATCCATCCTTGAATACCTTCGATGCGCCGGATCGCGAGAAGTGCACGGCCCGCCGGAGCGTGACGAATACGCCCCTTCAAGCCCTGGTGCTCTGGAATGACCCGACCTATATCGAGGCCGCGCGCGCGCTCGCCCAGCGCGATATGAAGGAATCGGGACCGGAAGAGAGTGACCGCATCCGTTACGTCTTTCGGCTGGCTACCGACCGCGATCCGACACCCCAGGAATTTAGCATTCTGGACACCTTGTATCAGAAAGAGGCTGCGAAGTACGCCGCGAACAAGGCTGCTGCCGGTAAGCTCGTTTCGATTGGTGAATCAAAGGCTGATCCCGGCGTAGAACCAACGCAACTGGCTGCCTGGACCATGGTCGCCAGCACAATTTTGAACATGGACGAAACCATCACGAAGAACTGAGACGTAGAAATGGACCCGATTCGAGAGCGTGAACTCATCCTGACCCGAAGGCAGTTGTTCGGGCGTAGTAGCAAAGGAATTGGCATTGCGGCGCTTGCCTCCCTTCTGGATCCTCGAATATTTGCGGAACAAGCGGCACAGCCCGCAACGGATAACGGTCCAGGCTCAGCGGAAAAATTCGGCGGGCTGCCGGGCCTGCCGCATTTCGCGCCAAAGGCGAAGCGCGTCATTTTCCTGCATCAGTCGGGTGCGCCGTCGCAGATCGAGCTCTTCGATTACAAGCCGAAGCTCAAGGATATCGTTGGAACGGAACTTCCCGATTCCATCCGTAAGGGCCAGCGGATTACCGGCATGACATCCGGTCAGAATTCGCTGCCCGTAGCACCATCTATTTTCAAGTTCAATCGGGCAGGCGAAAACGGCATCTGGATCAGCGAGCTTTTGCCTCATACCGCTAAAATCGTCGACGACATCACGATCGTAAAGACGATCAACACCGACGCCATCAATCATGATCCCGCCATCACCTTCATCCAAACCGGGTTCATGCAGCCTGGCCGGCCGAGCATGGGTTCCTGGGTTTCGTATGGACTTGGTAGTGAAAACCAGACGCTGCCCGCCTTTGTTGTTCTGATATCACAGGCCAACGCTCTCAATCGTGACCAGCCCCTGTTTACAAGGCTTTGGTCGAGCGGCTTTCTGCCTTCTAAATACCAAGGCGTTCGGTTTCGGGCCTCCGGCGACCCGGTTCTCTTTCTGGCGAATCCGGATGGTATCGATGCAGCGGCGCGGCGCGCCATGCTCGACAGCGTGGATGAACTGAACAAGATCACGGAACAGTCGTACGGTGATCCGGAAATTGCCGCTCGAATCTCCCAATACGAGATGGCATATCGCATGCAAACCTCCGTTCCTGAGCTGACGGATCTTTCAAAGGAACCCGAGAGCACGTTCAAGCTCTACGGCCCCGACTCACGTAAGCCGGGGACCTATGCGGCCAACTGCCTGATGGCCCGCCGTCTTGCCGAACGGGGAGTTCGCTTCGTTCAGCTTTATCACCGTGGATGGGATCAACACAACGATCTTCCGCGCGATATCGCGCTTCAGTGCAAAGGGACAGATCAGGCCTCGGCCGCGCTCGTGACCGACCTGAAGCAGCGTGGATTATTGGATGACACGCTGGTAATTTGGGGCGGGGAATTCGGCCGGACCGTGTACTGTCAGGGCCATCTGACTGACACCAACTATGGTCGCGATCATCACCCGCGCTGCTTCGCGATGTGGTTCGCAGGCGGCGGAATCAAGCGTGGCTTTGTTCTAGGCGAGACCGACGATTTCTCCTATAACGTCGTTTCCGATCCGGTTCCCGTACACGACGTGCAAGCCACCGTGCTGCACTGTCTCGGCGTCGATCATACGCGTCTGACCTACAAATTCCAAGGCCGGCATTTCCGGTTAACCGACATCGCCGGCAATGTTACAAAGCAGATTCTCGCCTAGCAGCTTCATGGCAGAAGTTTCTCGAGGAAGCAACAACAGGCGGAAGCGCCTGTTCCACTACACTGCATCAACAGTTTGCTCACCAAGTGGGACAGGCATTCAGCCTGTCAGGACTTCTGCCACGGCGGCTAGGTTTCCGCCGCTATGACGCGCCGCGAATGGCTGCTCTTCACGGCTGCAGGAATGGTATCTTCGGCGGCTGGCCAAAGCTCCCGCATGTCTGCCGAAGGCTACATCTTCCAGCAATACGCCGAACGGCAAAAGAAGTCCCTGGCTGATGTCATCGATGGAATCTTTCCCATGGCGCAGCATGCCGGATTTCACAATGTAGAGCTGAATCCGGTATTCTTTGCGCCAGAGCTGCGCGATCGCGTGTTGTCCGCCCTTCGATCGAACAATCTTTCGATGCCATCCGTTTATGTCGGCGGCGGGATGCACGAGAAGGCGCTGGCGGAGGAGACCACAAAGCATGTGCTCGAAATTGGTGCGTTATGTAAGCCGTTTGGCTGCGCGGCAATCGTCAACAATGCCGACCCGAAGCCCGGACACGCTGCCAAAACGGATGCGGAGCTCGCTTTTCAAGCTGAGGCCATGAACCGGATGGGCCGTCTTCTGCGTGAAAACGGTTTCCAATTGCGAATTCACAATCATACTCCGGAAATGGTGGATAATGCCCGCGAGTGGCGCTACATTTTGCGCAATACCGACCCTCAATTTGTCACGTTTTGCGTGGATATCGACTGGGTGCATCAGGGCGGATTGGACCCGCTCGCATTGCTTCGTGAAGCGGGCAAGCGAGTGACGGAAATTCATGTCCGCAATTCAAAAGATAAGCTCTGGTTGGAATCGGTGGAGGACGGTGACGTCGATTACCGCAAAGTAGCCGAACTGCTGAATCGCGAAGACGTCAGACCTCTGGTTGTTGTCGAACTCGCTTACCGCGACAGCAGCGTCGTGACCCGGCCGCTTGGAGAAGATCTTCGCCTGAGCCGCATCTATACCGAAAAAATCTTCGGCGTCAGAGCTTAGTACGCCCATCGACCTGTGCGATTCTGGTGGGCAGGCATGCAAATGTGGGGTGGACTTTTGTCTGCCGCGGGACTGAAGAGGGACTTGCAAAATAAGGGTTGAAGTTCACATTTGGGTGGGGGTCGAGGCGAGTGAGGTGCTGTGTTGTGGCCTAGAGCAGGCATTTGTATTCATTTGAGTCGGGCTGAGAAGCATGTTGG
>DATBHS010000134.1:0-42435 GCA_036557345.1 Bryobacteraceae bacterium | reverse complement strand
TTCTCTGTCCGAGGGCGGCCTCCCGGCTCTGTGCAATTGCCGAGCCCAGTGATGATCAGCGGGAACTGACTGTCACTCAGTTCGATCCTGCGAAAGGACGTGGCGGCACTCTTACGCGGTTTGCGCTCGATCCGAAAGACCGTGGTTGGTTTCTGGATCTCTCACCTGATGGCACACGTATTGCCGCAATACGTGGCCCAGCAGGTCCTATTTACGTTCTGTCCCTCCGTGGGGGCGGACCCGGGACGGAGCTGAAAGTGAACGGTTGGACGAACCTGCGTTCGTTGAATTGGGCCGCGGATGGAAACAGCTTATTTGTCGGCGCGGGAGGCGATGGAACGATCCTGCATGTCGACCTGCGAGGCAACGCGACAGTACTGCAGGAGCACACATTCCCCTCCGGGGTAAAAGCCGCTCCAGATGGCCAGCATTTGGCGATCCCACAACATACGATGGATCGCAACCTATGGATGATGGAGAACTTCTAAGAGATGTATTCAGCTGAAGATCGCGATTCGCCTTTGGATTCCTTTATCGCCCGCTACGTCGCATATACAACCTCAATGGTCCGGGTACCGGCGGGCGCGAGAACGTGATGGTCCTGAACCACGGCGGCTTGCCCGTCGGCACGGGCTGAAGCGATGCCGGTGCCCAAACGGCTTGGATAGATGTAACGCACGGGCAAGGGTGCAGGCTGACGAATGCTGATGGTAACGGCGTGAGCCGATTCGTCGTGATGCAGCTCGTAGCCGAATGGCACGCCGTAAATCGTCGGGGCGTTCTCCACTTTGATGGTCTGATCGCCTGCGAGCCAGTGGGGTACTACACCTGGTGCGAGAAAGATCTGCGGGTCGTGATCCTCATCGGCTTCGAAGAACAGGATGTCGCGCAACAGCAGGATGAATTCCGCCGCCGCCCAGCCGTGCGGAATATCGCCCATGTACCACCAGCTTGGCGGGATTTCCCCGAAGTCTTTCGCAACTGGATAATTATGCTGTTCGTTCCAGGCGCCCTGCACAACCTGCCACAGGTGCGAACCGCCGGAGGAGTCGTGCATTTGGGCAAAACCGGCGTTGACAACCCATTCGAGCAGAAAATCCATGCGATCCAGCTGGCCCGTATACAGAAAAGCGTGCGCGAGTTGCAGCGTGAGATACGGTCCGTAACAGCGCCACGCGGCATCGTGACGAAAGCCGCCGTCCACGAAGTGAACCCAGATTGTTTCGAGTGTCTGGCGGGCCGCATAGTCGATATCTGCTCCCAGTTTTTGTCCCATGTAAAGGCGCGCCGGATGGAAGTACGCGACGGTGCCGATCATTGTAGAGTCGAGACGGCCAACGTCGGCTGGCCCCGTAGGAATGAACGTCTCCCAGAAACCGCGCTGCTGCTGTTGCGCCAGCGTCCAACGAATGGATTCGGCGGTGGCTCTGGCGACATCGTTATAGATGTCCCAAAGCTCCTGAGTTTGCGGAGCATTCAAGCGCTGCGCGAGTTGCGCGGCCTCCCAAAGCCCTGCGACAGCCCACAAGTTATCCCAGAAGTGCGGCTTGTCCTTATCGCCCAGGTGCTCGGCGCTCCAGCCGCTGTAGAGGAGGCCATAAGAGGCACGGTTGTCCCGCAGCCAGCGCGCGCCGGAAACAACGTAGGGAGTGAACAGCCTCGCGCCAAAGGCAGCATTGGCACCCTGAATGCGATCGAATCGGCCAAACGCCCAAAGAGCTTCGCCGTTGCTATCCCATTCCTGATCGTTGATCTCATGCTCGCCGCCGAAGAAGCCGTAAAGGGAAACAGGCCCGATCCGCCGCTGCTCCATATGGAACGTATTAGCGCTGGTATAGTGTTCGCCGAACTGGCGCGTTGGAATATCGAAATCGCCGGCGATCGCGCAGGCAATTCCTTCCACCGAGGAATCACGAATCCAAAATGAATCGTAAATCGTCGGTCCCGGATGAATCTCGCCGTCATCGGCGAGGATCAGAAGACTGGACCGGCAAACGCGGAAGAAATCGAAGAGATGCGCGACAAGAGGCGGTAAGGTCATCTGTACGCCGTTGTTGTCGAGCAGATTGCGCCAGTAGTTCAGGTTGTTCTCTTCGAGAAAATCGGCTGCGGGCTGCCGCATTACTTGCAGATCGCCGGCGTCTAAGATGTTGTCATCAATGGGAAGACGGACGTCCAGCGTGAACGTATCCGCAGCCTCGACGATATTCATCTTCCACGCCAGGACGGCCTGACAGAAGCCGCCGAAGTAATCAGTGGCCGTATCGAAGCCATTTAATGTGCCGAGGCTTGCCAGGTCGGCGAAGGGATTAAATTGCAGATAGAGGCCAGGATCGGGGCCAGTTCCGTTTCCGTACATGCCATACAAATCCGGAGCTTTGTCGAAGACCGGGCCCAGCCTTTGGTTGATTTCGAGGCGCGTCTCTGCCGGAATGTAACGGAGAAATTGCAGCCATCGAGGATCGACGAAAGACCGGGCACGGTCATGACGCCGGAATCCGGTCGGACCGGCCGGTGTGACAGCAATACAGAACCACGCGGGAACCGGCGTATGCCCGTTGCACCCCACATTGAACCGGACCAAGCCCATGCTTTTCTGGTCGATACCTACGGTGGTGGCCAGCACACGCTGCTCAACCGTGAGCCCGAGGGCCGCCGCATAGCGCGTTATGAGAATTGGTAAATGGTTGTTCTGCCATGCTTGCCTGAGCGGCTTCTGAGCGGCCGTGAAATCCGGGTGTTGAGGAAAATAGACCTGTCTGGCTGCGTCATCGAACAGAAAAAAGCTGAGCGAGTATTCGTCGTAGACCGGTTCCACTTCGCCCGCCTGTCCGACCAGGCACTCCTGATGAGCGTTCTTGACGCCAACCATATTCCAGTAACGGTAGAGCGCGTTTGAGCAAAAAGCCGCTTCTTTTGAGGGGAAGAGGCCGGCATCGAAATCTTCTATCCAATGGCGGAAATATTGCTGTACCCACCACGGCAGCGGCATGCGGCGATCCTGCTGCCGGCTACGCCACATTACTTCGTAGTAAATCGACTCCTGTTGTTCTGGCAACGCGTCCTCCTGGGAACGGGCATTGCGCAACCGGGTGCCTTAGATAGAACCGGGCTCAGGTTGGGTGTAGGCGAAAAATGGGCCGCTCGCGCTACCCTTCGAGCGGCGTAGAGAAGGCTACGCTTTACAAGCGTAGCGCAAAATCTCCACGGGCAAGACGCCGGACAAAATCTAAGTCCCCTTCGAGAAAATCGAGCGCCGGAAGTAAAGGCAAATCGATCCAGCGAATCTGCTCGAAGACGCGCGCAGTCGGTTCGCCGGCGAATTCGCTGATGGCGAAGAAAAGCAGGTGCACGGAATTCCCGCCGGGATAATCGTGTTCATAGCGGGCCAGTTCGCTGCCGACTTTCGCCTCGATTTGCAGCTCTTCGTGGAGTTCGCGGATTAAGGCCTGCTGCGGCGATTCACCCTGCTCCACTTTTCCGCCCGGGAACTCCCATTTATAGGGATGACGATTGTCCTTGCGCCGTTGTCCAACCAGAATCTGTCCGTCGCGATGAATGACCCCCGCCGCCACGAGCAGGGGTGGGCGATTTCTCATTGTTCCGGGCTGTCAGGCAACGGCGGTTTCCGAAGCGATCAGTTGCCGCAGCACGTAAGGCAAAATCCCGCCGCTGCGGTAATACTCAGCTTCTTGAGGCGTATCAATGCGCGCCGTGACCGTGAACTCAATCTTCCTGCCGGCAGGGGTTACGGCTGTAACATACACCGGATGTTCCGGCGAAGCAAGTGAGGCCGGTACACCCTCCACGTTATATTTCTCTTCGCCCGTCAATCCGAGCGACTGAGCGCTTTCGCCATCGCAGAATTGTAAGGGCAGAACACCCATTTGGACCAGATTTGATCTGTGAATGCGCTCGAAGCTTTCCGCAATCACGGCGCGCACGCCCAGCAGAAGCGTCCCCTTTGCCGCCCAATCCCTGGATGAACCCGAGCCGTACTCCTTACCTGCAATCACGACCAGCGGCACACCTTCGGCCTTGTACTTCATCGCCGCATCATAGATGGGCATTTTCTCGCGGTCTGGCATGTGGCGGGTCCAGCCCCCCTCCACGCCGGGAACCATCTGGTTTTTCAGCCTGATGTTGGCGAACGTCCCGCGCACCATGACTTCGTGATTCCCGCGGCGCGATCCATAGCTGTTAAAATCGGACGGCTTCACGCCTAAGCCGATGAGATATCTCCCCGCAGGGCTATCTACTGGAATCGATCCTGCCGGCGAGATGTGATCGGTCGTTATCGAATCGCCCAATACTGCCAAAGCGCGGAGGTCGATCAAATCCTTTGCATATGCGCCGGGTTCCACCATTTCGTCAAAATAGGGTGGCTGCTTGATGTAAGTGGAGTCTGCGCTCCACTCGTAAATGCTGCCGGTGGGAACCTTCAATGAATTCCAACTCGTATCGCCGGCAAATACCTCCGAGTACTCCTTATGAAAAAACTCAGTGCGGGCAGAGCGCGCGACCACCGCTTCAATCTCCTGAGGCGACGGCCAGATATCTTTCAAATAGATGTTATTTCCCGCTGCATCTTTTCCCAGCGGTTCCTTCGTAAGATCGATATTTACGCTGCCCGCAATGGCATATGCTACAACCAGCGGCGGCGACGCCAGATAGTTCGACCTGACGAGGGCATTTACTCTGCCTTCGAAATTACGATTCCCGCTGAGCACAGCCGCGACGTTCAGTTTTCCCTGTGTCACAGCAGCAGCGACATTCTCCGGTAGCGGCCCGCTATTACCGATGCATGTAGTGCAGCCATAACCCACCAGATGAAAGTTCAGCTTCTCCAGATACGGCATCAGTCCTGCATCGTTCAAATAAGCAAACACGACCTTCGAACCTGGCGCAAGCGAAGTTTTTACCCAGGGCTTGGTCGCGAGGCCCTTCTCAACTGCTTTCTTCGCCAGCAGTCCCGCGGCTATCATGACTGAGGGATTGGAAGTATTCGTACAACTCGTGATAGCTGCGATCACTACAGCACCGTCATGGATCTGTTCCTTATGGCTGTTCACGGCCAGTTCTGCCGCCTTCGGACTCCCGCCTAGTCCGGAGAGGAAATTACTTTTCACATCCGGCAGATTGATCCGATCCTGAGGCCTCTTCGGACCGGCCATCGAAGGCACTACCTTTGAAAGGTCGAGCGATAAAGTATCCGAATATGCGGGATCCTCGGAGTCGGAAGTCAAGAACAGTCCCTGTTCCCGGGCGTACGCTTCCACTAACCTGATCTGTTGAGGGCTCCGATTGGTCAGGCGAAGATACTCAAGGGTCACAGAATCGATCGGGAAAAAACCGATTGTCGCGCCGTATTCGGGCGCCATGTTACTTATCGTGGCGCGGTCGGCGACCGATAGCGCACTTACACCAGGCCCGTAAAACTCGACAAACTTACCCACGACACCTTTCTTGCGAAGCATCTGGGTTACTGTTAGCACTAAGTCCGTCGCGGTGGCACCTTCCGGCAAACGCCCGCTCAGCTTAAATCCGACCACTTGCGGGAGCAGCATCGAGATCGGTTGGCCCAGCATACAGGCCTCGGCCTCAATACCGCCGACTCCCCAGCCAACGACACCCACGCCGTTGATCATCGTCGTGTGCGAATCCGTTCCCATCAGGGTGTCGGGATAGGCTTGCAACATGCCGCTCTTGGTCTTGCCGATGAAGACGACGCTTGCCAGGTATTCGAGATTGACCTGATGCACAATGCCCGTATCCGGAGGCACGACGCGAAAATTTCCGAAGGCTGTTTGGCCCCAGCGCAGAAACGCATAGCGCTCCTGATTTCGGGCGAATTCAAGCAGCGCGTTGTCTTGAAATGCCCGAGCCGATCCGAAGGCATCGACCTGCACCGAGTGATCGATCACCAGGTCGGCTGGAATCAATGGATTGGCCAATTCGGGGTTGGCGCCCATCTTTTTGAGGGCGTCCCGCATCGCGGCTAGGTCGACTACGCACGGCACCCCAGTGAAGTCCTGCAGTAGAATGCGCGCCGGCCGGAACTGGATCTCCTGCGCGTGGGTGGCGTGATCCCACCTGGCTACGTAGTCGATATCGCGTGCCTTGACGGTGCGCCCGTCCTCAAATCGGAGCAAGTTCTCGAGCAGAACTTTGACCGAATAGGGGATGCGCGAGAGATTCGCGGACGCAGCGAGCGCATCCAGGCGAAAGATCTGATATTCTTCGTTGTTCACGCGCAGCGTGGCCGCGGCACCGAACGTATTTTTGCTGGCCATTTGTTCCTAGTTTAGCGACGAGCCAGAGGTCCAGCGATCAGCCTCCAATACCCGCTCGAAATCTGAGAAAGGATTTCTGATATGGTCTCTGGTTGTTAGTCCCTTCGAGGAGGCGCTGGCATGACAGGCTTCAGACGTCATTTACCGACGCTGGTGAGCGTAATGGCCATTTCGTCGGCATGGGCCCAGTTTGCGCAACGTAGTTCCATCACAGGTACGATCACCGATAGTACGGGAGCGATAGTTCCCCAGGCAAAGGTCACCCTGACCGATCTCGATCAGAAAACATCCAGCATTACCCAAACTGGTTTATCAGGGCAATATAGCTTCACGCAATTGAATGTGGGGCATTACCAAGTGCGTGTCGATAAGGCGGGTTTCCAGCCAGCAATATCGGCTCCCATCGAGCTTGCGACCCAGCAAAATGCGCGTTTCAACTTCACGTTGACCCCGGGCTCGACCACGCAAACGGTCGAAGTCACGTCGGCAGAGCCGTTGATCGAAGCCGATCGGGCGGCTGTCGACCAGAACATCGATTTTCAACAGGTGCAGAGCCTTCCCATCAGCGGACGGAATTACACATCGCTGGTTGCGCTCGCGCCGGCCATTTCGACAACGCCTCTGCCGAATATCAATCCCGGCGGAACCTACAACGTGGGAGCGAGCCATGTAAGCGGTGGGACACAATTCGCGGTCGGCGGCCAGTTTGAAGGTATCCCGCCGGATAACGGCTATTACATTAACGGCGTGAACGCGACAGAGAATTACCAGGGGGGCATCAGCTACGCGCCTTCGCCTGACGCCATTTCGGAAGCGCGTATCGCGATCGCGGACTTCAGCGCAGCAACGGGTCACGATATCAGCATGTTCAATGTGTCCACGCGTGCAGGGACGAATCAGTTTCACGGCCAGGTTTACGACTACATCGAAAACGATATTTTGAACGCCAGGTCGCCCTACGATGAGGCAGTCGGATTGTTTTCGAAACCGACGTTACGAAGAAACCAGTTCGGTGGAGGCGTCGGAGGGCCTGTATTCATTCCCAAGCTGTTCAACCGGATCAAGGACCGGGCATTTTTCTTCGTCAACTTTGAACAGTGGGAAGAGCGCGACGGTTTACCGAATACGACCGCGCTTGTGCCAAGCGCCGCGGAACGAAGCGGAGATTTTAGCGAGCTTTGCACGGCCGGTTTCGGCGCGAACGGTCTCTGCAGCGATCCGACCCAACAGATCTACAATCCCTACTCCACAACCTACGATGCCCAGGGGAACAGCCAGCGCACCCCATTCCTCAACAACCAAATTCCGGCAAGTCTGATTGATCCGAACGCTTCAGCGATAGCGGATCTTTATCCGCTTCCCAATACGCAGAACCTGAATGGGTTCAACTACGTGACGTCAGCCACCCACGCTGCATCGCCATTCCGTTTTGACAGCCGTTTCGATTATCGGATTTCCGACAAGAACAACATTTTTGTTACGTTCTCCAGGTCCCACGGGACGGATACGAATAGCGGCGGCGTTTTCCCTCAATACATCAGCGACCTCGATGATCGCGCTTATCTCATTACGGTCAACGACGCTCACATATTTACGCCGCATCTGACGAACGAATTCATCTTCGGGATTGGCGACGGCGCTTTGGTAACGGCATCTCCCACAGAGTTGTCGTTTTTGAACGGGGCAAATAACCCTTTCAACAAAATCTTTTCAAACACCGGCACCGGTTTAAATCAGGGCGTCCTCGCGATCAATCTTTATGGTTACGAAAACGCAGATCCGGGCTTCTTCGAAATATTTCGGGCCGAGAACCAATCCTTTCAGATCTCGGACAACGTGTCATGGGTGCATGGCGCCCATAATTTCACCTTTGGCATGAATTATTTTCGGAAAGGTGAGGTAGATTGGGACTTCAACCGCTTTGTCTCGTTCGGCTGCCCGTTCGACTACATTCAGTTTTCCTGCCCGAAGCAGGACTTCACGCAAGCTGGCACCGCCGACGGCAGCGCAGGAGGCGATGCCTTTGCCGATCTGCTGCTTGGGCTTCCCCGAAATATCCACCAGCGCTATGACATTACCGGTTCGTCGCCAACTGCTCCCGAACTCAATGTTCGCTTTCCGTATTGGGGCTTTTACGCGAACGACCGGATGCAGCTCGGCCCGAAACTAACGCTTTCGCTGGGACTCCGGTACGACTTGATCATTCCCATATATGCTCCGAATAACCTGTGCTGCGCGCTTGTAAACGAAAGCGTACCAGGCTGGGAGTTGCAAATACCAGGCATCGCATCCGGCGTGTCACAGCACTTTTTGAGTGCGCGTAAAGCGAACTTCGCCCCGCGTGTGAGTGTCGCTTATCAAATCAGCCGGCGCCTCGTCTTTCGAGCCGGATACGGGTTGTTTTATGACGAAGGCGGTGGCCAGATCTCGGGTTCAATCGGAAATGCGCTGAACGGTGTTCCCGGCTATTTTGTGGGAGATGATTTGAGCAATGCGCGCTTCGGCATTCCGGACGATACCCCTTATCTGCATCTTTCAAACGTCTTTCAAACCGCGCCATCGGTCCCGCCCGGCACGTACCCGGTGAACTTGGGACCAGGCACAGGCCTCCTGTCGGAAGGTGGATTCAGCACCGTATATACATTTGACAATCAGTCGAATACAATCCCGCACTATCATCGGTACCTGGCGGACTTTCAATACGAGCTGAGCGGGAATAGCGTTCTAACCCTTGAGTATGTAGGCGCTCAGGGCCGAAACGGCCTCTATTTTGCTGGCGAGAACCTGCCCCCTTACCAGGTGGGCTGGGTCTCTGAAGATGCCTTCAACGCAGCGCGGCCAAATAACACGGGGAACTTTGGGACCGTGTACGTCCTGCATCCGGGCCTGACAACCTCTTATAACGCAGCCGTGGTCAAGTTCGAAAAGCGTCTGTCTCACGGGATCAGCATTTCGTCGAACTACGCTTTTTCAAAAACTATCGCCAATCGACAATCCGTAGCCGGCGGCGATCAGGTCTGGAATTACAACTTGAACCTCAGCGAAGGAGAAGCATCGCTTTCACATACACACCGGTTCTTGTTCTCCGCCATCTACCAGCCTGCATATGGGCAGAGCTGGAACCGGTTTGCTCGCACGGTTCTTACCGGTTGGGAGATATCTACCATCACGACACTCGAATCCGGGAACACCTATTCGGCTCTGAACTACACGGGTTCGAGCGCCTTCAACTATGACGGTCCCGACCTGATGAGCATTAACCCTGGTGCGAATCCGAATCGGGACCACTTCGACAAGACATTCAGCGAGCAGTTCAATACCGCGGCTTTCTTTGCGCCTCCGAATAACGTTATAGGCACCGCGGCGCCGGGCATTATCCGAGGGCCTGGGCAGATCAATTCCGATATTTCGGTTGCGAAGACATTCAGCGTTACCGAGAGATTCAAACTCGATTTCCGCTCAGAGTTTCTCAATACATTCAATCATCCGCAGTGGACAAGTATCTCGACCAGTTATCCTGCCGATCCCGATACAGGCGTAGCTTTTGGCGCGGTTGAAGGGAGCCGGGAGGGTCGTATCATTCAACTCAGTGCGAAACTACATTTTTAATTGATGCCATGTTCGGATTGCATTTAGGTAAAACCACCTTTTTTCTGCCCGCCGCATTCGCAGTTTTCGGCGTGTTTTCTCCTGCGCAGGACACGCACTATGCGCCGAAAGGACAGTTAATTCCCCCACCGGATTGCTTGACGCTCAAAGGCGCGTGGCAAGGCGGATATACGCCCTGTACTTCCGACACCCATAATGCGTGGCTTGCCGATATCACGCACTGGCGCCACGAGCGGAAGATCCGTGTGGGTTTCGACGATTATTGGTATGCCCTGCCCGCTCTGCACTGGACGCAATCGAGCTTCATCCAGCCGCAGATGATGGCCCATGACCGCTACTTCTACGATCCCGTCGCCGGTAAGTACACCGTGGACCGTTATCTCGACGATCTGGAAAAACGATATGGCGGCATCGATTCGGTATTGATCTGGCCGACCTATCCGAACATGGGCATCGATAACCGCAATCAGCATGACATGATCCGCTCCATGCCAGGCGGCGTCGAAGGCGTGAAGCAGATGATTCGAGACTTTCACCGGCGGGGCGTGCGCGTATTGTTCCCGATGATGATGTGGGATCAGGGCACGCGAGATCCCGGCCTGCCGTGGCCAGAGGCGATTGCCGCACTGATGAAGGAATTGGATGCGGACGGCGTCAACGGCGACACGCAAGATGGTGTGCCCCTGGCATTCTCAAAGGCAGCGGAGAAGACCGGCCATCCGCTGGCTTTCGAACCGGAGGGAGGACCGTCGGACGAAGCGCTCGCATGGAACGTCATGACCTGGGGGCAGTACGGCGGACAATTCAACTTCGTTCCGGGCGTGGACCGCTTTCGGTGGCTCGAGTCACGGCACATGGTCAACATCTCCGATCGTTGGAACCGGAGCAAGACCGACGATCTTCAGTATGCCTTCTTCAATGGCGAAGGATGGGAGAGTTGGGAAAGTATCTGGGGCATCTGGAACGGCATCACTCCGCGCGATGGCGAAGCAACGCGGCGCATGGCAACGATGGAGCGCGATCTTGCACGTTTTCTGGTCAGTAAAGATTGGGAACCGTTCTATCCGATGCACCACTATGGCGTCTATGCCAGCCGCTGGCCGCTTGGCTCGGAAACCGCCTGGACCATCGTGAACCGGAACGAATACAACATCGAGGGCCGCCAGATGAGCGTGCCGTTCCAGGAAGGCTGCCGCTATTTCGATGTCTATCACGGAAAGGAGCTGACTCCGGAGCGCGAAGGTAACACGGTTACGTTGTCCTTTCCGCTCGAGGCGCACGGCTTTGGCGCAGTTCTGGCAGTGACCGGCGAGCTCGATTCGGCCATGCAGAAGTTGATGGGCCGCATGAGCGCGATGACATCTTCGCCGCTATCGAGCTATTCGTCGGAATGGAAGACTCTGCCGCAACAACTCGTCGAAATCGAACCCACGAGTCCTGCTGCTTCGGCGCCGGACGGAATGGTGAAAATTGCCGGCGGAGACTACGTATTCAAAGTGCAGGGAATCGAAATCGAGGGTTTCGATGATATCGGCGTTGACGTTCAATATCCGTGGGAAGACATGCCGCGGCGCTTCCATGAACACCGGCTGCAGATCAAGCCGTTCTACATCGACAAATACCCGGTCACGAACTCGCAATTCAAAAAGTTCATCGACGCCACTCACTACCGTCCCAAAGACGATCTTCACTTTCTGCGTGATTGGAAGAACGGTTCCTATCCGGACGGATGGGGGAACAAGCCGGTGACGTGGGTTTCGCAAGAAGACGCGCGCGCCTACGCCAAGTGGGCGGGCAAGCGGCTTCCGCACGAGTGGGAATGGCAGTTCGCCGCGCAGGGCACAGATGGACGCCTGTACCCGTGGGGAAATGACTGGAGAGCCGATGCAGTTCCGGTCCCCGATCGTGGCCGCACTCTGCGGGCGCCTGACAATGTCGATGCCCATCCGGGCGGCGCGGCTCCTTCAGGCGTGATAGACATGGTTGGGAACGTATGGCAGTGGACCGACGAATACACCGATGAACACACGCGCGGAGGCATTCTGCGCGGAGGCAGCTATTATCAGCCGCAAGGCTCCATCTGGTATTTTCCGCAGGCCTACCGCAATGACCAGCATGGAAAGCTGCTCTTGATGGCTCCCAGTTATGACCGGGCAGGTACACTCGGCTTTCGCTGTGTCGTGGATGCTCAATGACAACAAGGTCCACGAGCCAGGAGCACCGGCGAAAGCAGATTGTCGTTCTCGGCAGCCTGAATATCGACCTTGTTCAACGCGTGCCCCGCATTCCCGTTGCCGGGGAGACCCTCATCGGCGGCGATCTTGCAACCTATGCCGGCGGCAAGGGAGCGAATCAGGCCTGTGCGGCGGCCCTGCTCGGCGGACAAGTGAAGATGGCCGGCATGGTGGGTCACGACGTCTTCTCGGGTAGGCTTCTGGCCGAACTTCAAAATGCAGGCGTCACCACGGATTTGGTCGCCAAAGCGGCCGCGTCGACCGGAAGCGCGGTCATTTTCGTTCTGCCCAACGGCGAAAACAGTATCGTGATTTCTCCGGGAGCCAATGCAGAAGTAACCGTCCCTATCGCTCTGCAGGCGGTCGAGAGACTCGAAGCGGGCGACTTTTTACTGTGCCAGCTCGAAACACCGATGCAGTCCGTTACGGCTGCAATGAAAGCCGCTCACAGGAAAGGAGTGACCACCCTTCTCGATCCGGCGCCGGCTCATGGATTACCGGAAGAGCTTTTGCAGGCGACAAGTATATTGACTCCAAACCAGACCGAAGCCGGGTTCCTTACCTGCTCACCAGGAGCAATTGAAACGATGGCTCAAGCCGCCGATGCAGCCCGCCAGCTCCAAGGCCGGGGCGCGCCGGTTGTGATCATAAAAATGGGCGCAGGCGGCTGCTTGATCGTGGATGGTGTCCAGATGACCGAAGCGTCCGGTTTTCCTGTCCAAGCGGTGGATACGACAGGGGCGGGAGATACTTTCAATGGAGCCCTCGCAGTGGCCCTGGCGGAAGGATTGGATTTGATCGACGCGAGCCGGTTTGCAAATGCAGCCGCGGCTTTGTCGGTGACAAAACCGGGCGCAATCGCTTCGATGCCCTCCCGGTCTCAGGTGGAGCAGTTTCTCGAAGCAGCGGGCTCGCGAGTCTGAAGCTAAATGTTTACCGTTAACTCTTCGGGCATGGCGATCCTGCTTTGCATCCTCACAATGATCGGCTGGGGCTCATGGGCTAATACGCAGAAACTGGCGGGAAAAGAACGATGGCCCTTTGAGCTTTTCTATTGGGATTACGCAATAGGCGTCGCAATCACTGGATTTTTATTCTGCATAACACTTGGCGCGTTCGGCCCGGCAGGAACACCGGCATTCGCAAACCTGCAGACCGCTTCGAGTGCTGCGGAGTGGCGCGCGATCGCCAGCGGAGCGCTGTTCAACCTTGCGAATATCCTTCTGGTCGCAGCCATTGATGCCGCCGGTATGGCAGTAGCGTTTCCGGTTGGCATCGGCCTGGCGCTGGTGATTGGAACGGCTGCCAGCTACGTCCAGCAGCCGAAGGGCAACCTGACGCTGATCGCTTGCGGCGTTGTTCTGATTCTGGTTGCGATGATCGTCTCGGCAACTGCTCACCGGCGTGTCAGCGGCGATCTGGAGTCTCGAAAGAGCTCCGGGTTGATATTCGCAATCGTGGCGGGACTCTTAATGGGCTTCTTCTATCCCCAGCTCATGAAGGCGATCTCGCCAGGATTCAATTCGCAACCAATCCAGCCGGGCATGCTCACACCTTATACGGCGCTGCTATTCTTCGGTGTCGGCGTGCTTATCAGCAGCGTGCCCTTTAATGCCTGGTTCATGCGTTCGAAGGGCTCGCGATTCTCCGACTACTTTCGCGCGCGTCCCGGGCTGCACGTGCCGGGCATTTTGGGTGGGATCATCTGGATGATCGCGCTCGGCTTGAATGTCGTCGCATCGGGAGTCGCAGGACCGGCCATATCGTATGCCCTGGGCCAAGGCGCGACGCTGATCGCGGCGCTATGGGGCGTTTTTATATGGAGAGAGTTTCGAAACGCGCCGGCCGGAACGAATTCCCTGGTCGCCATAATGCTAACCGCATACGCGCTCGGAATCGTTTTGATCGGCCGGGCGACTTTTTGAGTAGCTTCCTCATCACAAGAACGTGCGCTTGAGAGAGGCGGCACCTCAAAGGGCTTTGTTATAGCGTGCCTTCCATTCGATCCCTGCTGCTGCAGCATGGCTACCTGTTTCTTTTCTCGTACGTGCTGGCTGTACAAGCCGGTGTGCCCATACCGGCAGATCCGCTTTTACTGCTTGCTGGCGCGATGGTCGGCAATCATCAATATGCCTTGACGTCATCCATTCTCGCGGCGCTGGCGGGGGCCTTGCTGGGAGACTGCTTGTGGTACGAATTGGGCCGGTTGCGTGGGCGTTCGATTCTCAAAACGCTGTGCAAGCTATCACTCGAGCCCGATACTTGCATTCGGAGGACCGAAGCAACCTTTACCAGGCGCGGGCCGGGAGCGCTTCTGTTCGCAAAGTTCATTCCGGGCATGAGCCTGATCTCGATGCCTCTGGCGGGCGTAACTCGCATGCCGCGATGGCAGTTCTTACTTGCCGATGCCGCCGGCTGCAGCATCTGGATCGTTTCTTACTTACTGCTAGGAGACATCTTCCACCACCAGATCGACTCGGTAGTCCAGAGATTGGGACTTTTTGGTCGCCGCGCCGGCGTGACGGTCGTCATTCTGCTTGCCCTTTATATCGGCTATCGGCTGTTTAAGCGCTGGCGCCTCCGGCGTGAGTTGCGCATCAATCGCATCACGCCGGAAGCGGCTCTCTCGCTGATCGAGAAAGCGGAGGGAGTCACGGTGGTCGACCTTCGCTCGCCTTCCGACATCGAGCAAGATGGCTTTAAAATCACGGGGGCTCTCATCATCAGACCCTCGGACTTGCGTTCGCGCTCCCATGAGATTCCAGCAGGCCAGGAAGTCATCCTGTATTGCAGTTGACCAAACGAAGCGACCAGCGCCCGTGCGGCGCTGCAGTTGAAGAATGCCGGCGTGCGGCGGGTCCGCCCGCTGGCTGGCGGTTTCGATGCGTGGCGCAAGTTGGGTTATCCAGTGGAGGCTGTCGCGGATCGGCTTCCGGTAGACTTGCACAATTGAAGCCGTCTCTATGCGAGTCTGGTAGGAATCTATGGCCATTCCCAATGCAGGCGCGGGTGCCGCAACCGCTGTTCACGACGAGAAACTTGGGTATAACCGTTTTCTTCTGCTTGTCGCAGGTCTCGGCGGGCTGCTCTACGGAGTCGATGTCGGCATCATCGGCGGGGCATTGCCGTATCTCGAGGCCACGTCCGGCCTGAATGCGGGCCAGCTTTCTATTATCGTCGCGGCTGTGCTGCTGGGCAGCGTAATCTCTACCCTGTTTGCCGGCATGCTTGCCGACTGGATGGGCCGCAAACCTTTGATGGCTCTCAGTGGACTCACTTTTGTTATCAGCATTCCGATCATCGCGGTGTCGCACGGCTACGGACCTTTGTTTTTCGGAAGGCTGCTCCAGGGTATCAGCGGGGGACTGATCGGAGTCGTTGTGCCGCTGTATCTTGCCGAGTGCCTGGCGGCATCCAGTCGCGGTAAAGGCACCGGCATCTTTCAGTGGCTCCTGACGCTGGGCATCGTCGCGGCGGCGCTGATCGGCATCTATTACAGCTACCGCGTGGAAGCGGTGGCTCGAACGGCCAGTGCGGCAGCGCTTTTTGCTTTCAAGGATCAGGCGTGGCGCCGCATCTTCTGGGTGTCACTTCCGCCCGGCGTCTTATTTGTAATCGGCAGCCTGCTGGTAGCTGAGTCCCCCCGCTGGCTGTTCCGGCGCGGCAGAAAAGAGGCGGCCCACGCTTCTCTTCTCCGCTCCCGCAATCCGGAGCAGGCGCAGTTCGAATTGAACGAGATGGAGGAGACCGCAGCGGCCGAAAAACGTGAGACTTCCCTGGGTAAGAAGGTAAAGGACTCGCTTCTGCGCCGGAAATATGTAATCCCGTTTGTTCTCGCCTGCGTCATTCTGTTCTGCAACACGGCGACGGGAATCAATTCCATCATCGGTTACAACACAAACATTCTTTTGCAGAGCGGGCTTTCCGATGTTCAGGCGCACTGGGGATATGTACTTTTCACGGTGGTGAACTTCCTCCTGACTATCGGCGGGCTTCTGCTCGTGGATCGCCGGGGACGGAAATTCCTGCTTACCGTCGGCACGGCAGGCATTATCGTCTCTCTGGGCGTGACCGCTGCGCTCTTTCGCCACGCGGAAGGGCGGCAGATCGATTTCCGGGATGCTGTGCAAGCGATGGTCGCTCCCGACCAGACGCTCACGTTCCGTTTCGACGCTGACCGGGCGCGCGAGTTCCTCGCCACAAAAGGAGAAGCTACCACGGCGATTGATGCAAGCCGGGCGTATCTCGTTGTCGTTTACTCCTACGGAGCGTTTACCGCGGAAACCAATGTAGCCCGCTCCGAGGACAAGGCAGCGCCACCTATCAGCGTCACACGCGAAACCTGCGTCCCCGCAAACAAGATGGAAGCTTTCTTTAAGAATCCGTTTGCCAATCTCGACATCGCCCGCACAGCCCCGCTCAGAATCCAAAAAGCTTTGGCGGGGCCGGTTCCCGAGGCCCGGAACGGCTGGCTTGTGGCGATCTGTCTATACGTGTTCACTGCCTTCTATGCGGTGGGCCCCGGGGTCTGCGTGTGGCTCGCGCTCTCGGAATTGATGCCCACTCGCATCCGATCCAACGGCATGAGCATCGCGCTCGTCATTAATCAAGTGGTGTCAACCACGCTCGCGGCGATATTTCTGCCGATCGTCAGCAACTATGGATACTCTACAATGTTCTTCGTCTTCGCTGGTTTTACGGTAATCTATTTTGTGACGGCAGTGTTCTTCCTCCCCGAGACGAAGGGCAAGACCCTGGAGGAAATTGAAGAGCATTTCGAGAAGGCGGGAAGCAAAGCTGGCGTTGCCACCGCTACTTCCCCCGACGGTGGGTAAATCTGCCCCCTCCGCCTTGAACGCGTAAAAGAAAGGGCCAGCAAAAAAGAGCCCCGGAATTTCACTTGGCCTGAAACCCTTGAGCCATTGAAGGGTCCAATCCAGAAATGAAAGGCGTTTAATGAAGGTCTGGACACGAGACGTTCTCCGCGAGTTCGTCCGAACCAAGCTGGACGGCTTCCGCTTCATCGTCGTATCGAATCGCGAACCTTTTGAGCACAAAAGAGTTGGCCGCCGGATTGAATGCACTCAGCCGGCTAGCGGAATGGCCAGTGCCCTCGATCCCGTGATGCGGGCGTGTGGCGGGCTTTGGATCGCCCACGGCAGCGGCGATTCCGACCGGCAGGCGGTAGATCAATTCGACCGCGTTCCGGTTCCCCCGGAGCAGCCCGAATACACGCTCCGGCGGGTTTGGCTCTCCAAAGAGGAAATGGAGGGCCACTACTCCGGTCTCTCTAACCAGGCGCTCTGGCCGCTTTGCCATGTTGCCTTCACGCGGCCCGTTTTCGATCCGGAACATTGGCGTATGTACCGCCGCGCCAATGAGCGTTTTGCCGAGGCCGTACTCGAAGAAGCCGGCAACGATCCGACCTTTGTGTTTATCCAGGATTATCACTTCGCTTTGCTGCCCCGCCTCTTGCGGAACGCCAAGTCGAACCTGGTGATCGCTCAGTTCTGGCATATCCCTTGGCCGAACCGCCAGGTGTTCAGTTCTTTCCCCTGGCAGGAGGAGATTCTGGATGGCCTGCTGGGGAACGATCTCCTGGGCTTTCACCTGCCGCAGCACTGCCAGAATTTCATTGAGACCGCAAACGCGCTAGAGGCGCGCGTGGATCAGAGTACGTCAGAGGTCTGCCGCGGCGGGCACTCGACGTTTGTCCGGCCATTCCCGATCAGCATTGACTTCGATGAGCACTCCGAACTGGCTGAATCCGAGACCGTGGCAGCACAGATACGCCGCTGGCGCGAGGAGTTGTCCCTGAACGGCAAACTGCTGGGCATCGGGATCGACCGCCTCGATTACACGAAGGGAATCCCGGAACGCTTGCGTTTTTTGGACCGGTTCCTGGAAATGCATCCCGGATATCGGGGCAAGCTCGTTTTCGTACAGGTTGCAGTGCCCAGCCGCTCCAGCTTACCTGCTTACCGCGAAATCGAAAAAGAGGTCGACTTCCTCACTTCAAGAATCAACAGAAGATGGCGGACACCGTTCTGGAAACCCGTCATTCTTTTGAAGCGGCACTATTCCGTGCCTGAAATGATCGCGCTGCACCGGCTTGCCCAATTTTGCGTCGTCGCGTCGCTGCACGACGGAATGAACCTCGTGGCCAAGGAATTTGTCGCCAGCCGGACAGACGAAGACGGCGTCCTCATTTTGAGCAAGTTCACCGGCGCAGCTTGTGAATTGAAAGACGCGCTGCAGATTAATCCGTTTTCGATCGAAGACGGATCCGAAGCGTTCGAAGCGGCGCTCACGATGCACCCAGACGAGCGTCGGCGCCGGATGCGCAAGATGCGCGAGGCTGTGGAGGAGAATAATGTTTACCGGTGGGCGGTTAAGTTCCTCTCTGCACTCGTGGATATCGAGTTCCCGGAATATACGACCGAACGCCCTGCGGCTTTCCAGGTTGCTGTCTGATCCTGGTTCGCTGTACGTGTTGCATTTCGCCGCACACGACGTCAACAAACACGACGACGTATGCGAAATACCCACATCACGAATGGAATGTATCGCGTTCTCGATGTACTTGGGCCGACGGTTGAATTTCTGACTTCGCCCGAAGAGTCAGGAGCCATTTACTGCGTAATGATCGGCACGATTCCTCCGGGTGTTTCGGTGCCTCTGCATAGCCATGCCGATGTCGAGAGCTTCTACGTGCTCTCAGGAGCCGTTCAGGCGCTGTCTCACCATGGAGATGTTTTTGAATGGCTAGACGTGAAGCCCGGTGAGTTCGTCCAAGTGCCTGGTAACGCGAAACACGCGTTTCGAAATACATCAGGCGAGCCGGTTGTACAGTTGATTACGACCACTCCGAAAATCGGGCGATTTTTTCAGGAAATTGGCAGACCGGTTACTCCAGGAGCGCCTCTGTTAGTGCCGACGGGCGAAGAACTCGAGCGTTTCGCGCGCGTTGCCGCGGATTATGGTTACTGGCTGGGCAGCCCCAGCGAAAATGCCATCATCGGAATTTCGCTTTTTGCAACTGCGGCTGTGCGCAGCGGGGGCTGATCGTTAGAGCGCTTCTCGCGGGGCCGGGACCCACTAGCCATTGGCCTGAAGAGAAGCTCGGCAGGCTTCCGATGCTCTGAAAAGCCGCCATTTACCGCTTCATCGCAGCTTCCACCTCGTCGGCCGTGTGTGGCAATGCGCCAGTCAAACTAATTAACTTACCGTTCGAATCGACGTAAAATGTGTCCTCAATGCGAACTCCAATTCGCTCTTCCGGGATATAAACACCTGGTTCGAGTGCGAACACTGACCCCGGACCAAACGGCTTGCTGTAATCGTACGGATCGTGTACGTCAACACCGACGGAATGTCCCAAACCGTGAATCCAATACTGACCGAGCGGCCCGTTGTGAAGGTCTTTGCCATGCGTATTGATGTAATCAAACGCGACCTTATTCAGCGAGTTCGGATCTTTTCGATCGGTGCGATCGCCCATATAGGACTTCCCAGAAACAAACGAGGCGATCGCCGCCTGCTGTGCGCCCAAAACGATGTCGTAGATCTCGCGCTGGCGCGCAGTGAAACGCCCGCTAACCGGCAGCGTCCGTGTAATGTCGCTGGCATACATGGAGTACTCACCTGCTGCGTCGATAACCACCAGGTCTCCCGCCTTCATGATGCTGTCGCCGCCCATATAGTGGAGGACGGTAGAGTTCGCTCCCGTTCCGATGATTGACGGGTACGCGGGGCGCTCGCACCCGTTCACCTTCAACTTGTAGTCGATCAGACCTTCGATTGTCCGCTCGGAAACCCCTGGTTCGATTGCCTTGAAGAGAGCCTTGTGTGCTTGGACCGATGCCTCGGCTGCCTTCTTCAGCAGAGCCAATTCCCCAGCCGATTTCGTCATCCGCTGCTCCGCTATCATCGCGGACAGATCGTGCGGCGGCGCCAGCCGCGAGTTGATCGCTAACCCTGCAAGGTCAAGTGCGCCCTTTGCATTCATATCGTCGGGTTTGATTGCAAGATGAGTGGGGCGCGGTGACGTGGATGTAGCCGTAACCGGCGTCAGAATTCGCACCAGTTCTGCGAGCAACTCAGTTACAGGGCGAACCTCGTCGAAACCTGCAATCCGAGCTGCCTCCGGATTCCTCGGGTCGAGCTGTTCACCCTTATATTTCTCGAAGCGCGGATTCAAGACTGGCAAGAACAGGATTTCGCGATAAGGATCCGGTGCTAAAGCAGCTTCGATCAGCAGTACGCCGCCCGGTTCGTTCCAGCCGCTCAGATAATAGAAATCTTCGTCCTGCCGCCAGGATTCATATTCCATCCCCGGTTCGTTTGCGCCGAAGATCAAAGCGGCGCCGCCGCCTAACTTAGCTGCTAACGCAACCCGCCTGGCGTGATACTCGCTGGCGGGTTGCTTCTCTAAGCCAGCAAGGGAATGGGTCGAGCTAAGAACAACAGTCATCAGGATCGAGCTCGCAATAGTCGCCTGCATATAATGTCTACTGTTGTAACGGTCTGGGGTATGCTCCCGTTGGAGTAGCGGGATCTGTCTTTCGAGCCAATGATTCAGCGTACGCCCTCTGAACCTCCAGCGGAAAGCTTTTCATCATCTCGATGATTTTGGTTTTCATCTGCATCACGATCTGCTGATTCTCCGATGCTACGTCATAGCTCTCATCCGGGTCTGTCGCCAGGTTGTACAGTTCGGGACGTGGAAGGATGTAGCTGTGGCGTCCGCCATTTGGTTCAGGTGTGTAAGCTGCGGTGTTGTGACGCGCTATGTGCAGTTTCCAATTCATCCAACGAACACACTGCAAATCCCAATTGTCGAAATAAAGCAATGGAGGACGGTCAATTGCTTGCTTCTCTCCCGCGAGAAGCGGCCATACATCGATGCCGTCCAGCAGCTTGGCCGGGAGTTTGCCGCCACATAAACGGGCAACGGTTGGAAAGATATCCATCATTGATACCAGCGCGTCGCAAACCCGCCCGCCTGAAATTCGTCCAGGCCACCAGGCGATGAATGGTTCCCGCACTCCGCCTTCGTACGTCGTGTTTTTCCGTCCGCGGAGCTTGCCGGCACTCCCCTGGTACCACGGTCCGTTATCGCTCGAAAACATGACCAACGTGTTCAGATCGAGCCCGTTCTGCTGCAGGCATTTGAGCAGTTCACCTACGCTCCAATCGATCTCCTCGACGACATCGCCGTACAGGCCTTCCGAAGAGTGGCCACGAAATCGCTGTGATGCCGCTAACGGGATGTGCGGAAATGTATGCGCCAGGTAGAGGAAAAAAGGAGACGTCTTCGACCGCTGAATAAAGTTCCGAGCCTGTTCTGTATAACGCTCAGTGAGTGTCTGCAGGTCGGCTTTCGGAGAAATCACCTCCGTGTTGCGCATCAGAACCGGAGGCGTCATGTCATTGCTATAGGGAATGCCGAAATATTCGTCAAATCCCCGGTTCGTCGGTAAATACTTGGTCGGACGCCCCAAGTGCCATTTACCGATGCACATGGTTCTATAGTTTCGCGCCTTCAGCACATTGGCCAACGTCGTTTCATCCAGATTTAAGCCACCTTGGTCGTTCGGAAAAAGAACTCGGGGAACGCCGACCCGCGTGGGATAGCGGCCGGTAAGCAAAGCCGCGCGTGAAGGCGAGCAAACGGGGTCAGCTGCGCAGAAATTCGTGAAACGCACGCCTTCGGCTGCCATGCGATCGATGTTCGGTGTGCGAATCTTCGATCCGTAGCAGCCGAGGTCGCCAAAGCCAAGATCATCGCAGAGGATGAACACGATGTTGGGTGTTCTTACCTGTGCACAGAAAAGCGGTGATCCCGTTAGAGCACCTGTCACAGCAAGGAACCTGCGTCGGGTCATAAAGCAACTCATGCTATCTCACCGTCGGCAATCGTACGCGCTTCTCAAAGGGCGTGATCTGCGGCGGTGTCTTCGCCGTTCCATATTTTTCGGGAACTCCATGGTTGGGGCGGCCCGCTCCAGAAAGGGTCGGATCTCGGCAGGCCGAGCGGGAGTAGTGCTACAGAACATAGATAGAGGCTGCCGGTGGAAATGTAATTTTCGCCCATGGACGGCTGGTGACCACAGAAGCCGACCGTTAACCAGCCCTGTTTGTCGAATGTGCCGGGCGCCTCGATCATTCGACGGATTACCGCTGTCATAGCGGCGCGCACCTGCTCGGGCTTGACGCCGTCGGGCAGTTGCCGACAGAGCGCCATGGTCGCCAGCAGATGGAAGGCGCCAAAACGATACGTGATGGATCGGCCAATGGCAGGATAGCTTCCCTCCGGGCCAATCAATCGTTCCTGTATCGCAGCGTAGCGTTGGGCACGGGAGCGAATGGCAGATTCGAACGACTCCCATGCCCTTGATTGTTTGGAAACGGTTGCTACAAGCTGCAACAACATCGGGTGAATCACGAAACTGTTGTAGTAGTCCCAGTGAAACTGTGGCCCGTCGGCGTAAACGCCGTCGCCCTTGTACCATTCGTCGTGCTGCCGGATCGCGTAGTCGACACGCATACGATCCCACTCCTCGCCGGCAAAGCACAAAAATGCTTCGACTGTTGCGCTGAATAGCAACCAGTTGCTGAAGGCTGGTTGAATCACTCTGCTCGAGCGCAGGGCATCGATGAGGTTCTTTTTCGTATTGGCGTCCAGTTTGTTCCAAAGTTCGTTAGGCGCTCGCAATATTGCGAGCGCCAAGAAGGCCGCATCCACCACCGGCTGTTGGCCTTTGTTAAAGTTCATAAAATCCGGCGATGATGGATCGATAGCCGCTGACAATGAACGGCGGGCAAGATCGCGATACTGTTGCTGGAGATCTGCCTCAACTCCCGCCGTATCTGCAAGTTCGAGCCAGGGAGCTATTCCCGACAACAAACGCCCAAACGCCTCCAGGTGAGTGTACTGACTCCGGTCGGCGACGTTGTTGTGTGGTGCTTCGACCGGCATGGTCGCTTTTAGGTTCCTCTTGCTGAGTGCGGCGAGAACGGGATGAGCCAGACGGTTCAGTACGGAGAGCCAATAATCGCGATCTGTCTGTTCTAGAGTGTCTTTCTGCGCTGCCCGTCCCTCGCTGACAATCGGGATACTGGTGGCCCATGCACATCTTCCGATGAAGTTTCGCCGAGACAAATTTGGAGCCTGACCACGAGAACCAATCAGTCGGTTCGTATCAGGGATGGGCATTGTCTTCTTCCTCTGTCACATCCCTGGCTGAAAAGACGTTTATTAGTCGATCCATTTCACTCACAACCCTCTGCCGGAATCGAGGTTCGAGATTTGCAGTAATCGTGATCTGAGAAATGCCCGGCTGCCCCCATTCCGGTGCAACCGTTAACCAATCGATGTTTACGCCTTTAGCCGTAATTATGTTTGCTACCCGCATTAACACGCCGGGCTTATCTTCAGCCCTGACTCTGATTACTCGCCGCTCTTCGTCCATCAGGTGTTGTCCCCAAAAAAGAAACCCCGGCACGGCATCAACTCCGCCCGGGGTCGTTTGTCTTTTGATTCCAGACCGTAGACCGATTCAGGCAGAATCGGCGATGATAATCGCCGCTGCCGCTTCGATCAAGCCATTCTGGAGGTACTCACACATCAAAGCTCAGCCTACAACATGACAAATACAGAATCAAGCATTCGATTGAGTCTTCTCAATGACATATGTTCCCGCTAAGTCTGGTTAACCGCGAACGGTGAACGCCCGTTCGAGTTCCTGGCCTGTCATCACATCGCGAGCTTTCAACTGCCATCGCCCCGGCGGGTCGTTGTGAGCGAGCGGGACGATCACGTGATGAGGCGTTGACTTGAACAGCACGGTTTGCGCGTAGAGCTCATAAGAGTGGCCTGCAGGCGTGAGAACTTCCAATCGGACAACCCTGAAAGCGTCCTCGGGCAAGGAGGACTCGTCCGTCAGGGTGACGGTCAGTGGATGGCCTGCCTGAACGTCCTCCGGCGCGGCGATGCGATAGACAGGAACAGGCTTCGGGGCCCGGGTAAACGTCAATGGTGCCCACGGTGGCAGAGTTGCCTGATGCTGAGCCGTTTGTCCCAACTCTTTTCGGCCACGAATGTCGTAAGTGGCCATCGAATCGGGCCAGGAAATCGCGACCTGGACAGGCTCCTCGAGAAAGGTGTTATCAATCTGTCCAGCCCATTCACGAGCCGTTTCTGTTGGATAGTCTCCCCATCCACCGTCATCGAATTGCGGATTCCGAAAGATCGCTATGTGTTCGTAAGGTCCATTCGCAAAGCGAACAATCTCTATTCCAGGCACGCGCTTCCCATCGGCGCGCGTCACACGAACAGGAGCCTGAATCTTTGCAAGACCTAAGACACTCTCGAGGAGATCCGGCAGGCTCGTTGGGGAATTGGGCTGTAGCCGGTCATAGGCATAACTGGAAATCTCCAGGTTGAGGAAGACGGCCTTGCCTTGCCCAAAATCGTTCACAATTACAAGTGGTACGGTACCGCTCTGGGCGAGCGGTTTGCCACTCGTCACACCCACCGTTTCATCGCCGGCAACTGCGTGAAGCTGTTTTCCGCTGAGCTGGAGCGGCCCTTCGCCGGCGCTTCCCTGGGCAGTTTGGCCTCGGACCTGGCCCTGCACGCGGCGGATGCCGAAGACATCGTCTAACTGGCCGCTGCCCAGATCGCGGCCATGCTCATTCATCGATGCCGCCCGGTAATCCGCAATAAGTAGGCCTCCCGCACGCACGAATTGCTGAATTGCATTTACCTCGTTTGGGCTTACGGCCAGTGACTGAGGCATGATGAAGACCCGGTATTGGCCGGTGCCCAGTCTTCCGGCTTCGATATGGTCCCGGCCTACAAATTCGTACTGGAACCCAAGGTCTTCGATCAGCTTTGTCCAACTGTTTCGCAATCCTGTAAAGTGGCTGTGGCGGTCGCCGCCGCTGTGCAGCATCCATTCCCGCGCATTTTTAACGTTGTCAAGCAGCCAGTGAACTTGCATGGAGGCTTGTGAGTAGTGGATCGCGATGCCGTCGTGCAGGCGATGGCTGTTGAGAAACAATTTTCCGATGCCATCGTGAAGTTCGTTGAAAACGTCTGAAAACGTCACTGCTGCAGGGGTTAGCTGCCGCGTATGCTCGTCGACAAACCGATAATTCGGTAGAAGGGCATCCCAGATTAACGCTCCACGGTGGCCGTGAAACAATCCCCACCAGATAGGTCGCACCGCGCGTCTTTGGGTCATGCGGTCCGGATCCGTCAGAGGTTTCCCAGGCTGATGTTCAAAGCCGTGGGTGGAGACCATAATCACAGCGGGATTGAGAGACCGGATAACCTCTACATTGTTGCCGATGTTGTAAGGCTCGATGACATCGACGACTCTGACTACGTTTTCGTAGTTGTACCAGCCGAACGCAAAGGGAGCCTGCCCGCCTTCGGTCGAGCAGCGAGCATGCGGATCCTCGCCTTTGCAGACGGCGCGGGCGCGCCCGATAGCGTCAGCAAACGTTGCGTCCATATAATTCCGAAAATCACACCACGGCCCAACGTTCCAACCATCGGTCGAGCGAACCTGCGAGAGTTCCTGATAAAAGCGCTTGAGAAATGCAACTACTTGGGACCAGGAGGTAAACTTCGCCGGGCGATCCGGAGACCCGAAGCCAGTTTGGCTCCCCCAAAACTCACTCGCCTTCTCTAACGACCCCAGCCGTTGTTCGAGGGCCGAGGCCGTCAATTCGGGAACTGACCTTGCCGCGCGCACGACGGCCAGTACGGGCGCCCATGCTTCGCTACTTCCCGAGCCCGTGTAAGGGGGGAAATCGGTGCCCCACTCCGCATTGAGCCGGGCCACCGAACCATAGCGCGCGCGCAGGGCAGCAACTGCGACGGCATCGAAAGCGCGATCCGTGGTGGTGTAGCTGGCCATGAGGTCTCTTCGTGCCCATTCAGAACCGTTGTGCAGGCTTTCGTCATCCCAGCGGGTCAGTTCGCCAACGGACCATTCCTTGCCGACGCCGCCGGGCGTCCCATACTGCTTGCGCAGATATTCGGCGAACCCAGCAATGCAGTACGTCGAGTGGCAGAAGTCATTGGGACGAATCTGATCCCCTTGGCCCAACTCGTCGGCAATGTTGTAGAAAAGCGGGCGGAATGCGCGGTGAAGCCGCACGTATCTTGTCAGGTGCTCGCGTACGTACTCGTCGGTCTTGGGATCGTTGATGCAGGGCTTCCGAACCCAAAGCTCCAGGTTGTTCCTGTCAAATTCAATCTCTTTCAGCAAGCCTCTCCAGAGAGGCTGATTCTTGTGATAGATCGCGTACACCTCCCAGGCCATTTGCTCTACATAAAAATGGAAATCATTATTCAGCACGGCGCTGAAGTCTTCATCGCGGTAGGCGATAGTTCCATCCACGCCCGCCTTGCGCAGCTGGTCGTAAAATCCGTCGGGATACTGCGCCCAACTGACCACATGAAAGTCATCCCATGGCCTAGCGGGCGGCGAGAGCAGAAATTGCGCCGCTTCTGTTTGCTCAACGCCGTCTACCCAAACTCGAATCCAGTTGCGGTAACTGCATCCCTGAGCCATGTGAAAGGAAAAGCTCAGGGGCCCGACCCTCGAGGCGGATGGCTGTACTTGTTGTTCGCCCGCGATACGTCCGAAGCTGTCAACCCACCGAACTACGACCGAATTTGAGACGGGGAGGCGAAAGGCGATTTCGCCGGACACCTGATCGTCAGAATCGTACAGCTCGCGGTCCAGCTTAACCTGCGCTACCACAGAACTCCCGGAGCTCGTCGCGGGAGCATGATCAGCTTCCCTTAAATCGGCTTCTATTGCCGTGTTTAGGACCGGCGTTGCCAGGGCCACCCTCAGAAAGGAACGTCGTGAAGTGAATCGGTCAGAATTCATGAACAATAGATTGCCTCCGGTCTGCGCAACCGGTGCAACTCATCCGATCGAGTATACCCAACGGAGACAGCTCCTACTCGCTCAACCGGTAAGTCTATTCGATGTTTTCAAGCAAGACGGAATGCACTTGATGACAGGAAACGGCGTCGCACTACACGCGTTCATCGAATAGAAACCCAAAAATTTCGGGTCACCCATCCCTTTCATCCGCTGTCCGGTCGTGAGTTTGAGGCTCTGGGCCGCAAAGAATACGGCGGTGAATACAGAGTTTCCTTTCTCGATAAAAAAGGCCGGCAATGTGAGATTCCTCTGAGCTGGACTGACTTGGGGCCGCAGGACGCTGTCACCAGATTGGCCGACGGCAAAAGGTGCTTCTGCGCCGCAGATCTCTTGGAACTCGCACGTCTCAGCGAGGCCTTGCGGCGTTGAGGTGTCAAGCAAATTTCGCCGCACCTGTTAGGGCAATTATGTCATCGAAGCCGAACTTCATCTGATTCGCGCCAGAATGCGCGGTGGCGTCCTGAGCAAGGCAAAGCGCGGCGAGTTAGCCACTCTGTTGCCGTTCGGTTTTGCGTACGACGATGCGGGTCGCGTTGTGCTTGATCCCGATCAGCAGATGCAGCGGGCGATCCGATCGGTTTTCGAGATGTTCCGGCGCGTTGGTTCCGCGTTCGGGGTGGCAAAGGAGTTTCGGCAAAAGGGCTTGCAGTTTCCGCGATTGATTCGCCAGCCCGGATGCCCCGTGGAAATCAGCTGGGGCGACCTGGAGCATAACAGGGTCACCCGCATACTTCGCAACCCGCGATACGCATGCGCTTTCTTCTACGCGTTTTCAGAAGAAACTTGAAGGCGGAGGTCGCGCTCAGCGACTGCCCCGGCAGGAATGGCACACGCTGATTCTCGACGCCCATCCGGGTTAAATCACTTGGCAGGATTATGAGGAGAATCTCCGCCGTCTGACGGAGAACGCGCAGATCAAAGGGGTAGAAAAACGAGGCGCAGTACGCGAAGGGCCTTCGCTGTTACAGGGGCTAGCAATCTGCGGAAAATGCGGAAGTCGGATGACGGTTGGGTATCGGCAGAGGAAAGCCGGCCTTGCGCCTTACTATATCTGCCAGGGTTCACGCGAAGTCGACCGGATTGACAAAGGCTACTGTCAGCGAATCTCCGGATAAAAGTCTCGATATTGCGATTGGAACGCTTTTGGTGGAGACGGTTACCCCTCTTGCTCTCGAAGTCGCTCTCAGTGTTCATCAGGAACTGTAATCGCGATGGGAAGAAGCTGATCGCCTACGGCGGCTTCAAGTGGATCGGGCTCGCTACGAATCAGAACTTGCCCGTCGCCGCTTCCTTCGCGTAGACCCGGACAATCGACTCGTAGCTGCCTCACTAGAGGCAGAGTGGAATGCGAAGCTGCGGGCAATGTCGAAAGCCGAACAGGACTATGATCGCCAGTACCGAGCCGATCAGTTCAAAATAAGTGCGGCACAAAGAGAGCAGGTTCTTGCCTTAGCAACAGATTTCCCGCAACTGTGGCACGATTCTGAGACACCCGATCGCGAACGTAAGCGAATGGTTCGACTTCTGATCGAAGATGTCACGATCCGAAAAGGCGAAAAAGTTCAGCTTGATGTTCGCTTTCGCGGCGGAATGTCAAAGACCTTGATGTTGCCACGGCCGGTGAGTTATTGCGAAAGCCACAAACAGAACCCAGAGGTGGTAGCGGAAATGGATCGCCTGTTGGACCATTACAACTACGCAGACGTGGCGCGAATCCTTAACGAAAGAAATTTCATAACAGGCGATGGCTTACCGTTGACATCTGTAGCGGTTGGCTACGTTCGAAAGGCTTACAGACTGAAGAGCCGCTTTGATCGGCTCCGTGAACGGGGATTGCTGACTATCTCTGAGATGGCTCAGGCATGTGGCGTTTCAACGAAGTCCATTTCGGAGTGGCGGAAAAGGGTTTGCTTCGCGGCCATGCCATTAACGATCGAAGCCAGTTTTCTGTTTGAAAATCCCGCACCGAATTTACCTAAGAAGCACAGGCGAACGATCTCGCGCAGCGCGGCTTGATATGCGCGATTTGGTTCGGGGGCTTTGCTGATCGCGCTGTTAAGTAAATGGCTGGCTGGCCACTTGGGGTGCTCTCTGGAGCGGCCCCATATTACTTGTCCGCAAACGTCGTATTTTGGCGACAAGATGAAAACATCAGTGAAATCTTGACTACTTACATTCTCGATTGTTGGTAGTCTCGCCCAACGAACCGGCATCAGTAAAACAGCTCCGCGCACACGATCCTCGATCCATCTATCTATCTGGGAGAAGCGAAATTAGCGAAGATTCTTCCATTCTAAGGAGCTCGATTTGCATTCGCCGAGCTTCATCCTGATCCATTCGCACTTGCCCTACTGCGACGTTGAGCCAGGTAGCTTTGTCCCAGCGCGCGCGCATGAGGCCCGATCCCGAATGTTGTCCGGAGCGCAGCAGTACGTGTCCCAATTCGTGGGCTATCGCATCGCCGAGGACCTTAGCGAACGTCGGACGCACCTGGTATGACACGGCCTCACACTGGTCGACGAAGATTGTCGAATCCATGCCGAACTTCGCACAGGGTAGCGAGAATCCAAGCGTTCCGGCCGGCATCCCGTACGGCAGGTGCGCTAGCAACTGCACGCGCAATTCGCTGCGATTGGCTTCGCCCGTGCAACCTGCCTCGGAATTGGCCGCAGAGAAGTCCTCCGCCAACGACGAGCGATCATGGAGGTCGCCTTCAGCCCAATGCACGTCTATACCTCCATCCGCGAAAATTCTGCCGACTTCGGCCTTTGCTCGCACCAAGTCACGTTCAGGGACACGAGCTAGGTTGAAGATACGGACTTGTGCCTGTGCCCTGATCGCATGGCCGGGCCCATCTTCGGCCTTAACCTGCCCGCTGATGGACAGGTAAAAGCATGCACCTGCAAGAGCAACTGACGACGAGCATCTGACTTTCGCTTTGACCATCTCGAACCGCCTCCAACGGCGAGGTCAAACGTAAGCAAAGCCGACAGGTGCCTCCAGCGTCTACAAAACATCGTTGGAATAATTGAACATCATCAGCTAAGTTATTAAGCGATATAGGGATTACCAGAGATGTGACTTGTAAATACGGAGCTTCCTGCGAGCCGTGATGAGTGCTAAACTCACGTCACCGTGGGACAGCCGACCACCGCGCCAGCCAAATACCGCTTTGGAACCTTCGAACTGGATCGACAGGCTGCCGAGTTACGGAAGCGTGGCGTCCGTGTCAAGCTCCAAGACCAGCCTTACCGGATTCTTTGTCTCTTGCTCGATAACCGCGGCGAGGTAGTGGCGCGAGAGACGCTGTGCAGTACTCTATGGCACGACGACACCTTTGTCGAGTTCGAGCGCAGCCTCAATGCTGCCGTTGCGAAGCTACGTCTGGCGCTTGGAGATTCGGCCGAGAATCCCCGCTTCATCGAGACCGTCGCGCGCCGAGGCTACAGGTTCATAGCGCCTGTTGAAGTTGCATTGGATCGGGATACGCCTGAACCGACACGCGAATCCGAAGCGAGCCTGCCGGTCATAGTTACCGGACGCCAATGGAGGCGCCTGATTGCGGCGACATTTGTGGTGGCTGGGTTAGGAGCGGTGCTCGTCATATGGCTAGCTGAGAAGAGCCACTCAATTAGCTATCCTGATCCCCGCGTGACCTCTTTGACCACGGATCCGGGGATGCAGATTCAGCCCTCCTTCTCACCGGACGGCAGTCGCGTTGCATACGCCTGGAACGGTCCGAAGGAAAACACGTTCGGTATCTACGTGAAGCTGATCGGTTCGGGCGATCCAGTGCGAATCACGAACGTCGATAGCTCTTTCTTGAGTCCGGCATGGTCGCCGGACGGGCGTCGCATTGCCGCTCTCCGCGATGCAGGGGCCCAGGAAGCGATAGTTTTGATGCCCGCTTCTGGTGGGCGAATTATGGAAGTGACGCGTTTCAGCAAACCCTGGCTAGGTGCCGGCTCATGTACTTGGCTTTCAATCCTGACCATCTGTGGTTATCCTCCTTCTGGATCGCTGCTGGCATGGTCCCCGGATAGCAAATACCTGTTTACGTCCGCCAGCCGTGCGTCTGAATCGCCGCCGGCGATCATCCGTGTTTCGGTCGAAACGGGTGATCAGTATCCGATGACCGCTCCGCATCGAGCAGGCCAGGGGGATGTAGGTCCGGCGGTATCGCCGGACGGCCGCGCACTGGCATTCATCCGCGCTAATGGCTCGGAAAATGCAGATATTTACCTGATCCCTTTATCGAGGTCGGCTCTGCCCGCCGGCCCACCCAGACAACTCACTTTCGACACCACTCTGGTAGACCCTCCGGCTTGGACGGTGAACGGGCGCGAACTGCTCTTCGCTTCCGACCGAGGCGGCCGGCGCGGCTTATGGCGAGTAACCACATCGGGAGCCGGGAAGCCGGTTCGTTTTTCTGGGGCAGGCGAAAACGCGTACGGTGTCGCAATTTCTCCGCGCGGCCAGCAGATGGTCTACGGGCAAAGAAATGAATCAAGAAATCTTTGGAGAATTCCCCTGCGCCCCAGTGTGGGCTTGGAACCAGTACGCGTGACAATGACCACGAAGCGAGATACCTGGGCGCAATACTCGCCCGATGGCCGCCGCATTGTTTTTGAGTCCGATCGTTCTGGTGTGCACGAGATATGGGTGTGCGAAGCGAATGGTTCGAATGCCTTTCAGTTGACTAATTTCGGTAAAGGGTGGTCCGGGAGCCCGCGCTGGTCACCTGACGGCCTGGATGTGGCGTTTGACAGTAACGTAGCAGGCAGCTGGGATATCTATTTGATCCGCATACAAGGCGGACCGGCCACCCGCCTGACCACGAACCAGGCAACCGATGCGATTCCGAACTGGTCGCAAGACGGCAGCTGGATCTATTTCACCTCCAACAGAACTGGCCGTTACGAAATTTGGAAGATTAAACCGGACGGCAGTTCCGAAAGACAAGTAACAACCACGGGCGGCATGATCGCAGTTGGGTCCCCGGATGGTAAGTATCTGTACTACAAAAACAAAGAAGGCGAAGGTGAAATATGGAGGATGCCGATGGGAAATGGCGCACCATCTCAACTATTGAACTCTGTGATGGGACGCCTATTTACCGTTACGAAACGCGGCATTTACTTTTCCGGAGGCAGCCCCGTCAGGACAGATCTTCGGTTCCTTGATTTCGCGAGCAACTCCGTCCGCGTCATATCGCCTCTCGGCGACTGGCAGTCCGCCGTCTTGTCTCCCGACGAGCAGTGGGCCTTGTACTCCCGCAAAGAATTTTTGACCATGAATCTCCTGTTAGTCGAGAACTTCCGCTGAAACAGGCGCCGTTCACTTCAGCGGCAATTTTACGTTACGACTTTGCGTTGGTTAGCGCGCGGGCCGCCAGCTTCTCAGTCGTTCAAATGAGAATAGGAGCGCGACAAGTCGCCGTTATGACCGCCTCCCGCATTTCACCGGCACTTGTCCTTCCAAGGCGCGACCATGAGGAGTGGCCCGCCGACGATCGCCCGTCGCAATCGTTATCGAGATTCGGCTCAGTACTTGACAAGTCGGGTTTTCAGAAAATTGCCGCATCGGACTCATTACTGAAATCACGAGACGGGTGATTGGGCCGTACGATATGACATATCATCTCAGCGGGCGACCATCGGTACTTGCGCCGGAGGTTCATTTAGCCCAACAAGAGGTGCAGTATGAAGCGCAAATCCAAGATCTATAACAAACGCGATACTTGAAAGAAAGATTGCCGCTGCGCAGACGAAGCGCTGGGCAGCTGTTCGTAAGGCCGCGAAAAAAGCCAAGCAGGCATAATTGTATAGCCCTGCGCCAAACCGAGACTCTACACCGGCCCTCGCCCTGGCCGCTCATCGCGGTCGTTGCAGGAGTGGCGCTGGCGCTCTTGCCAGTTGCCGCCGGCTACCTGAAACGCTTCTCGCTTTCGCCTTCATCGGCGGCGGCCATATATGGCTGCTTTCTTCTCCTGCTGACTTATGCGGTTGCTCCTGCCATGGCACCCGGCCGCGCTCTGCTGGGAGGTTTCATCGCGCGTGGGCACAAAGCGGTAATTATTCCAGTGATGCTAGCCCTTCCGTATTTCTGTTACGCGGCAGGGACAGGGGACTTCCGTTGGCCGGCGCTCGGCCGGCTCATAGCGATTACCGCACCGGTAATCCTCCTCTATTCTGTTTTTCCGGTCCGCGACGCAGCCAATTTCAGTTGGCAAGACGCCTTTGTTGCAATCTACCTGGCACTAATTGTTGTCCTCCATTTGTTCAAGGGAATCTGGAACGTTCCCGTCAATCTCGACTTCATGGGGCGACTCCTGATGGTCAGTTTGGGCGCGCTCTCCTGGACCTTCATCCGGCCGGTTCCGGACCTGGGTTATCGACTCGAATGCGGCAAGACCGCACTATTTGCTGTAGCGAAGAATTTCGTCTTCTTTTCCGCGATCGCCATGCCGCTCGGCCTGGTGTTGGGGTTCACTTCCTGGAATCCACGCTGGCAAAGCCTGCAGGATTTCCTTCTCTCCTGCCTGGAAATCTTTCTGTTCGTCGCATTACTGGAAGAGCTTTTTTTCCGCGGCTTCCTTCAGAATCTCCTCGCGAAGTCGCTTCATTCCTGGTGGCGTGGCCAGCTTATTGCCTCTTGCATCTTCGGTTTGTTTCACATCCTTCACGCGCCATTTCCTAACTGGCGTTACGTCGCGTTGGCATCCATTGCCGGTTGGTTCTATGGGGCTGCATACCGGGCCGGTGGTACGTTGCTCTCATCCGCTCTTATGCACGCAATGGTAGACACGGTCTGGCGCACGTTCTTCACCAAGAGCGGATACTGACTCATCGGCTAATGGATCTCCGGTTCGGGCGTTTCCCCAGCCCGCTCCAGAAAATCGAAATCGCACCCTTCATGGGCCTGGGTTACTCGCTCGCTATACAGAGCCCCGTAGCCGCGATGGTAATGCGCCGGCGGTTGCGTCCATCCAGCACGCCTGGCCGCCATTTCTGACTCGCTGATGAGGACATTCAAAGTCCGATTCGGGGCGTCGAGCGAAATTAGATCATCATCATGCAAGAAGGCCAGTGGCCCGCCAATGTGACTCTCGGGAGATACGTGGAGAACACAGGTGCCGTACGAGGTGCCGCTCATGCGGGCATCGGAGATGCGAACCATATCACGAACGCCCTTCGCCAATAATTTTTGAGGAATGGGCAGCATGCCCCATTCCGGCATGCCGGGTCCACCTAAGGGACCTGCGCTCTGTAGAACTAAAACAGAATTTTCTGTTACATTCAGATCGTCCCGATTGATTCTCGCTTCCATGTCGGCATAGTTCTTGAACACGATGGCAGGGCCCGTGTGGACCAGAAGACGCGGATCCGCAGCCGACGTTTTGATCACGGCTCCCTGTGGGGCGATATTGCCATAAAGAATCGCTGTTCCTCCGGTGGGAACCAACGGTGTCTGCCGAAGCCGGATCACTTCTGGATTGTTGATCGCCGCATCCTTCAAATTCTCGGCTAAAGCTTGCCCGTTGACCGTCATGCAATTCATGTGTAAGAGGTCGGTGATTTGTGCCATGAGCGCGGGCAACCCACCCGCGTAGTAGAAGTCTTCCATCAGAAACTTACCCGATGGGCGGATATTTGCCAGCACTGGAACCCGGCGCGATATCTCATCGAAGCGAGACAACTCCAGGTGAAGGCCGCATCGCCCGGCGAGCGCAACCAGGTGAATGATGGCATTCGTCGAGCCGCCGATGGCCATATCAACGGTAATTGCGTTTTCAAATGCTTCCAGCATGAGAATCGATTTGGGCTTCACGTCCTCCCAGATCATTTCCACAATGCGCCGGCCGCAATTCATCGCCATGCGAACGTGATTCGAGTCGGCCGCGGGGATGGAAGAGGCTCCGGGCAAAGTCATGCCAAGAGCTTCCGCTAGCGCGGTCATCGTGGAGGCGGTTCCCATTGTCATGCAGAAACCTGGCGAACGAGCGATACCACCTTCCATCTGGTTCCATTCTTCCTCCGTGATGGTCCCGGCACAGCGCTCTGCCCAAAACTTCCACAGATCGGTACCACTCCCGAGGGGCTGTCCTTTCCAGTTTCCGCGCAGCATGGGTCCGGCAGGCAGGTAGATCGCAGGCAGGTTCATGCTGATGGCACCCATCAGCAGGCCCGGGGTGGTTTTGTCGCAGCCGCCCATCAATACGACTCCATCAACAGGCAGGCTACGAAGATTCTCCTCCGTCTCCATAGCCAGAAGATTCCTGTAGAGCATGGGGCTGGGTTTCATATACGTCTCCGTGATAGAAAACGCTGGAACCTCAATGGGAAACCCGCCTGCCTGCCATACTCCTTTCTTCACAGCTTCCGCCCTCTCACGCAGATGAGCGTGACAGGGATTGATCTCGCTCCAGGTGTTGATGATGGCGACGACCGGCCGCCCGGTGAAGTCTTCCCGGCGATAGCCAAGCTGGTTCATGCGGGAGCGGTGACTAAAGCCTCGCATGGTGGCTGGACCGAACCAGCGGAAGCTGCGTAACTCTTCAGGTGTCTTCTTCATCGTTTCCTCGACTCCTTCATCGTCTTCCTGGCTGGCTTTCTACCCGAATTTGAGCGGCAAGCAATCCAGATGTAAACATGCATCCTGTCAGAAACCAGAGGCCGGTCTCGTAATGGCCCGTCGCATCCCTTAAATAGCCGAATATATATGGACCGACAAAGCCGCCCAGGTTCCCGATGGAGTTGATGGTTCCGATTGCGGTGGCGGCTGCGGCACTACCCAGATATGCGGTGGGAAGCGTCCAGAACGGCGGCAGATAAGCCTGAAATGTGAACCCTAGTAAACAGAACAACGCGGCTACAAGGGCCAGGTGATCGCTCGCGAGAATCGAAAGGGAAAGGGCAGTAGCAGCTATCAGGATCGGGATTGCGGTGTGCCAACGGCGCTCTCTCGTGCGACTCGAAGAATAGCCGTTCGCCAGAATGCCAGCGATGCTGCAAACGTACGGCAATACTGCCACAACCGTGCGCCATCGAATTGTTAAGGGTGTCATGTTCTCGACGATTGACGGAAGGAAGAAAAGAATGGCCTGATTCCCGGCCACCACGAGAAAGAGCACTGCCGCTAGCAGCAATGTTTGCCACTGTCGAAATGCGTCGATGATACGCGTGCGGCCGGCCGCAGATTTTTCGTTCGCTTCTCTCTTCAATTCTTCGACCAGCCAGGCTTTCTCTTGATCCGTGAGCCACTGCGCGTCCGCAGCTCGATCGGGCAGATAACAGAGCGCAATTATGCCGCAAAGAACAGACGGTATGCCTTCCAGAATGAAGACCCACCGCCAGCCATGCAGACCGTGCCAGTGAACGGTCTCGAGAATCCATCGGGACAGCGGGGTTCCCACGATCACTGATAGCGGCTGCGTGATCATGAACCAGGATTTTGCGCGGGTACGATCTTCGTAGCGAAACCAATGGGAGAGATAAACAATGACGCCAGGAAAGAAGCCTGCTTCAGCAGCTCCTAGCAAGAAGCGGCACACATAGAACTCCCACGGCGTAGTAACGAAACTCGTGAGGGCCGCGATAAAGCCCCAAGATGTCATGATTCTTGCGAACCATTTGCGCGCGCTCCAACGTTCTACGATCAGGCTGCCTGGAACTTCCAGGAGAAAGTATCCAAGAAAGAATATGCCTGCCCCTAAGCCGATGGTGGCGTTGCTGAAGCCTAAATCGCTTTGCATTTGCAGCTTGGCGATCCCCACATTGGCGCGATCCATGTACGCCAGCAGATAAGCCACAATCAGGAATGGCATGAGACGCAGGGTGACCCGGTGGCGTATGCGCTCTGCAATAGATGTGCCCGTGGCGCTCTTAGGCGACGGGGCACCTGGGGCCGATAGAGCTTCCATCACCACCAGGATGTGACGACCAGTTTGCGGCGAAGTTGATTCACGAACTAGGCGAAGATCGTTCCGCGTCCCAAAAGCCAGTACGGGTCCAGGCGGCTTTTTACATGCTTCATGGCCTGTATCTGCTTGGAAGTGTACTGCAGCGGCAATAGTTTGGCTTTCCGCTTGCCGATGCCGTGCTCCGCCGAAATCGTCCCTCCCAAAAACACCGCCCGGCGTGCGAACTCTTCGAGAAGGCCGCTGGCCCTCTCCGCTTCGGATGTGTTTCCGGGAAGCATATTGACATGCACGTGCCCTTCTCCAATGTGGCCATAGATCACGTAGCGGTCTGGGAATAATTCTTCCAGGCGTTCACGATAGAAAGCCAGCATCTCGCGATTGCGCTCAACCGGTACAGCATAGTCGGTTCCCATTTTGAGAAATCCACGACGAACAACGGTCTCGATCACCAATTCAGGCAGGGTATGGCGGAAGACCCGGAACCGATCGAGGTCTCTCGTCCCGGTGGCGAACCATGATGCCTCAAGGAGAGCCCCGGCTGAGATCAGGCGAGACTCCCAGATTTCAACATCGGCGTCTTCGGCTTCGACCAACAGCGCGGCAGATGCACTGGACGGAATTTCAGAATAGCGGCCTGAGAGAAGCCGGAGTGAATTCCGGTCCACGTACTCCAACATCCGGAGTTCGCCGTACGCACGCCAGGCATCTACAGCGGTCAACGCGTGTTCGTCAGAAGGAAAGAAGACGACTCCCGCAAATAACTCGCGTGGCACAGGCAGCAGCCCGATCTCGGCTTCAAGAATGACGCCTAGCGTTCCTTCGGAACCGCAGAACAGATCGACCCAATCCATCCCTGGCTCCAGCCGGTATCCCGCAGTATTCTTTCTTGTATTCGGCATGGGAACGAAAGATATCGGGAAATCAACCTTGTCCCCGCGCGCATACTCTCGCACGCTGCCGTCCATCAGCGCCACTCGCAAAGCGCGGACGTGGCGACGTGTACTGCCGTAGCGAAAACTCCGCGAACCACTGGCGTTGGTGGCAATGACACCCCCGATGGACGCAGTCGTTTCGGTGGGATCGGGCGGGAAGAACTGACCAGTCCGTGCCGCCGTATCACGAATCTCGCGGAGGCTGACGGCCGGCCCTACGCGCGCGTATCGCTCTCCAAGTTCTAGTTTGCGGAATTTTTCGAGGGAAAGTACCGCGCCACCCTGAGGGACACGCGCTCCGGTAAGCCCCGAGCCCGCGCCTGCCACAGTAATTGGAGTACGCTGCTGTGAGGCAATCTGAAGAAGACTTATAACCTCAGCCTCGCTCGAAGGGACAAAAAGCTGATCGGCAAAACCTGTAAACCCGGATGCGTCCGTAAGATACTCGGGAGGAATGCTGCTCCGCAACATTCATTATTCCGCACGCAGCCTTAACGCTCAGCGGCCGTTCGGACTTTCCACAAATTTCGGAGGCTTAGCATCGTTTGCGAACGCAAAGCCGGTCAGATATGCCAATCGTAGGATCCTCGTCATCTTCACGTAGTTGATCTTGTCTGCCGTATCGCTTGTGTGGTGGTAATCCGGATGAAAACCGGTGAACCACCAGAACGCGGGTACGTCGTGCAACACAAACGGAAACTGATCGCTGCGAAAGAAAATATTTAGCGCCGCGTCATGATCAAAGCGATCGTCGAGATCGAGGCCAACATACTTGTTCTCTGTCTCCACAGTGTGTTTATAGTCGGGGCTGTACAGCCCTCCAATCAGGTTCAACCGGTTGGTCGTATCGGCCGGTACTGCGATCAGGCCCCTGGTTTGGTTGCTTTCTGTTTCATTACGGCCGATCATGTCGAAATTGATCATCGCTCGGGTCGTGTCGAGACGGCGCACCGGGTGTTCAGCCATGTAAAAGGAGCCCAATAGGCCGCGTTCTTCCGCCGCGAACACGACAAATAGAATTGAGCGCTTGGGTTTCTCTCCCTGTCCTGCGTCTACGTTAGCGGCATAGGCATGAGCCAAAGCCACAACGCCGACGGTACCGGATCCGTTGTCGTCCGCGCCGTGCCAGATTTCGCTGCCGCTAACTCCATCGTGATCATGATGCGCACTGATCAACACCGTCTCGGCCTTCAGTTGGGGATCAGTTCCTTCTAGAAGCCCTACAACGTTATAGGTTTTACCAACAGCCTCAGAGGCGTCTCTCAGATGGAGGGTCAAGACGGCACCAGGTAATGGACGAGATTGAGGTTTTAGATCGCGGTCGATTGCCGCCTGTAGTTCTGAAGGCGTTGGCCCGTCGCCCCTCATCAACTCTTGCAAGACTTGATCGGACACGATGGCAGAAGGTGTGTGCAACACATCTTCGGCCAATGCCTGCGAAGGGAGTGGAAGTGTTCGAGTGACTGATCCTCCAATGCGCACCACCCGCTCCTGGTTTGACGGGTGCTTTCGATTTGGCTCTCCCGCGATTAGTACCGCGACCGCGCCATGTACCTGGGCATTCAAAACCTTCACACGCGTAGTCGCGTATCGTGTGTTACCCGTTCCGTTAAAAATCGAGGCGGCATCCTGTTCCTGCGGTTCATGATCGAAAACCAACACGATCTTGCCGTGAACATCGATCCCTTGATAATCGTCGTAATTCAGTTCTGGGGCGGTGATGCCGAAACCCGCAAAGACGATGTTACCGGTTATGTCCATGTCGGATGGAAATGCACCGGAAATTTCCGGGAACTTCCATTGCTTGACTGAACCGTTCCGCTTTAACTCGACATAGCTGCGCGCGCGGTCTGGCCGGTATTCAATTAATTCGACGGGTTGCAGATAGCCGTTACCGACTCCAGGCTTCAATCCGGCCTTTGTGAACTCCGCGGCTACCCACTGAATGGCCGCATCATCGCCGGCTTGAAGTGAAAGCCTTCCTTGTAATGCATCGGAAGCCAAAAACGTCAAGTTCGCTCGCAGCGACGCCTCGCGTATCGTTTCAAATCCGACCCTCAGCCGTTCTGGTACGGCCGGCGGACTTTGGGCTGTCATCGAAAACGTAGCGGCCGCAGCCAGCGTGGCAAACGTGATCTGAGTAAACATACTCACCAATGATTCGCATCAGGCTAACACGAGCCTGCGGAAGCAGCGAGCAACTACATCACCCCGCGCACCAATGCACCGTTGTCTGATGCCTGCGAAACGGCCCGGTCGCCTCGTTCGGTTTCGGGTCTGATCTGAAACCGTCCAAGCCTAATATTTGCACTAATATCCCGTCGCTTATGGAAGCGGTACATTAACCGGTATTGCCACCAGACCAGCATTATCGCGAACCCCGGTTTTATCGCTCTGCACAACGGCGTTCCGAGAGCGCTTCTCACGTACTCACATAAAGGCGACGAGATCGAGTTCGAGTTGCCGCTGATAGGAAACTAAGCGGGAAGCGGTTTGCCAGATGCCGCGAATACCGGCTTGTGAAACTTATCTGACCCAGTGAGTACTCGCGATTTCGGCGTACAATTTGTCACCAACAATCTTGTGCACCGCGGTAGAGGGATGACCTTCGTGATAGTAGTAATAGGCTGCTGGCTTGGCACAGGGCGTCGAGTCCTCGCCGAAGATCGCCCGGCCGGCGCATGCATCCCTGGTGTTCTGAATTCCGTACTTCGAGTTGTTCCGAATCACGTCGTCAAAGAATTCTCCCCAGTGACTCAGGCGCACGTGCACGCCGGGCAACTCTGCGTCAGTCTCCTGTGGTATGCGCCGGAGGTCAGGGTTGAGTCGCCGCCCAACGTCACTGAATCCCGGGATCGCGGTAGGGAGTAGCGCGAGTGAGAAACACCGGGCGCCGACGCTATACAGTCTCCGGATCTCGCTTTTCAGATTGGCCACCGTTTCGGCAGTCGGGAGTCGCCCGTCATTGAGGCCGCCGGCCAGGAAGAAGAGCGTATGGTTCGGGTCGAAAGTAATCGCTTTTGATCGCACGCGTCCGGCAAAATCATTTACCTGATTTGCAATGCCACGGCCAAGAAGGGCACCCTTTACTTTGCGTCCCTCACCCAAACCTGTTTGGGCTCCGCTAACAGCGAAATTGAGGCTCTGCTTGTTAGCATTGGGGTCGTTCGGGAGTGCCAGATTGAAACCGAGATGGTCAGCGAGATAGGCGACCGCTGTCGGCCCATTGCCATCGACATAGCCTGCACCGGTGTCGGAGTAGCTGTCCCCGAACACATACATGCGCGTGAATATTACTGAGTCGGACGGCGGATTGTCGGGCCAGATCGTAAAGACGCCGGCAGCAGGAGTGAGCGGTACCGACGCCTTCGCTAGAAGACAAGCCGCAGTTGTGAAAATGAAAACGATTGAAGAGAGGATCCCCATGGGTCCCTCCCATGCTACTCACGGCGAGGCCTGTAGAATTCGGGCGTTCACCCAAAACCCCAGTTCAGTGCACCGGCTCGCTCGTCGGGAGCGATTCGCGGTCAGATCCCCGCGTACCAGGCGTAGCCAGCTTCTGGAGAGGCGGAACCCAAGCCCTTGCCGAACCGTTTCAGGTTATCGGTCACGGTGAGGCGGGTGATGTATTTGACGCTCTTGTAGCCGAGTTGCCGGGGAACACGCAGGCGAAGAGGTCCGCCGAATTTGACCGGAAGGTCACCGCCATTCATGCCATACGTGACGAAGGTTTGTGGGTGCAAAGCATCGGCCATGTCGATGCTTTCCCACCAGCCGGGTTGAAATGATCGGTAGACAACATATCGGGCCGGGGGCAGGGTTCCTACAGCGTCCAGGACGTGAGAAAGAGGCACACCAATCCACTCGGCGATGTAGGACCAGCCCTCTTCGCACGCCAGGTGAGTGATCTGGCTGCGCGAAGGAAGATTCTTGAGTTGAGCAAGCGAGAACGATGTCGGACGGGCGACCATACCGTCGACGGCCAGACGCCAGTCAGCGAAGCGAGCTTCCCCGAGGCGCTGAAAAGTTTCGCCTAATGGCGACACTTCGTTCGCGAACGGTGTTTTCGAAATCTGGCCGCGGGGGAACTCACGAGCCAACGAGTGGCGAGTCAGGATTCGCTGGGCGGCATAGGTCAGCGTTTCGCCCGGTCCGTAAACGCCGCCGCCATCGGGCGGGACGAGTCCATAATGCTTCGCCAGTCGCGCGCCTACGGCTAGCCCGGAAACGCCAGCGGTGGCTGCCAGGCCAGTAGTGATGAGTGTACGCCGTGAGAGCTTGCTCATACGCCATCTCCATTTGAACGGGGACCACCACCGAGGGTCATCATTCGCATGCGATTACGGAATCCGGCAAGACAAACCATAACCACGTGAACGAAAAAGAAAACTAGCAGGAAGACGGAGACAAAGAAATGAATGGTCCGCGCCGATTGCTGGCCGCCCAAGGCCGCGACCGCGCTTGGAAAGA
>DATBHS010000133.1:0-6868 GCA_036557345.1 Bryobacteraceae bacterium | reverse complement strand
GAGACGCAGTGGAACGAGGTGGATAGCTCGCGGCGCAGCGCTACTTACACGAACCTTGCCGCCGGGAAGTACACGTTCCGAGTCCAGGGATCCAATAACAACGGAGTATGGAACACGAAAGGTGTTACTCTGGCCATCACGGTTCTGCCTCCATGGTGGGCTACATGGTGGTTCAACAGTCTTGCTGCTCTGATGATGGTCGGAGTGATCTTAGCGGCCTATCGATCTCGTGTGAAGGGACTGCGATTGCAGACTGCGCGGCTCGAATCCCAGGTAGCCCGGCGAACGCGTGAACTGGAAGTTGCCAAAAACACCGCGGAGGTTGCCAGAAGCGAGGCGGAAGCAGCCAATCAGTCTAAAAGCGCTTTCCTCGCCAACATGAGCCACGAGCTGCGTACGCCGCTGAACGCCATTCTTGGCTTCTCCAGTCTGTTACGGGAGGAGAGCGTGTCCGACAAGCAGCGCCGGGATTTGGACATCATTAATCGCAATGGTGAACACCTGCTCAGCCTGATCAACGATGTCTTGGACATGTCAAAAATTGATGCCGGCCACATTGTCATCGAAAACGCTGAGGTGGACGTAAAGGACTTGGCGAACAGTGTCGTGGACCTCATGCGCCTGCGGGCAGAGAAAAAGGGGCTCGCGTTGTCACTGCAGCAAGATCAGGGGCTTTGTCAGTTCGTTCAGGCCGATGGCGAGAAACTGCGTGAAGTGCTCATCAATCTGGTTGGCAACGCCGTGAAATACACCCAAAGCGGAAAGGTTATCCTGCGCGTCCGCGGTGAACCGGGTGAGGACTCCCGATACTGCAAGCTACTGATGGAAGTGCAGGACACCGGAATCGGAATCGCCAGCGACGATCAGGCACGCATTTTCGAGCCATTCGTGCAAGCGGGCAAGTCGCACACCCAAAAGGGTACTGGTCTGGGGCTGGCGATCACAAAGAGGTACGTCGATCTGATGGGTGGAACTATCCAGGTCGTGAGCACTCTGGGCAAAGGGTCGCTCTTTCGCGTCGAGATTCCCGTATTGAAGGTTGAGAAATCTGAGATGCCAGACTCAGAGATACATCTTGGACGAGTTATCGGCCTTGAGCCTGGCCAGCCTGAATATCGCGTTCTCATTGTCGAGGATCAGGAAGAGAACTGGCTGTTGCTTCATCGACTCCTGCATAATGCCGGCTTCCAACTGCAGGTGGTCGAGGATGGTGAAACGGCGATCGGGAAGTTTTTGACCTGGCGCCCGCACTTCATCTGGATGGATTGGCGGCTACCTGGCATGGACGGCCTGGACGTGGCGCGGCGAATACGGGAGCTTGACGGTAATCGGGAGGTGAAAATCGTCATTCTCTCCGCCTTCGCTTTTACCGAATACAGGGACAATGCGCTGCTGGCCGGTGTGGACGACTTTGTGAGCAAGCCGTTCCAGGCCGAAGAGATTTTCGATTGCCTCGCGCGCCACCTCGGAGCCCGCTACGTTTATCAGGCAGCCGCAAATGAGGAACCTGCTGGTGTGCTTAGCCGGCAATCGCTGGCGGGCTTGTCTGAAGAACTCCGAAACGAGCTGACACAAGCCGTGATTTCCTTGAACGTCGAGCGGATAGGCAGCATCATTGGACGCATCTCCGGAGAAAACCCAAAGTTGGGCCACGTGCTCTCGCGGTATGCCGAGAGGTATGAGTTCTCACAAATTCTGCAGACGCTTCAGTCTTCAGGAGCTAGATGGCCTGAAGCGGCCACTCAACTTGAGGTGCCGGGGTTCGAACAGTAATACAAAAGGCCGCCACCCATTTCAGGTGGCGGCCTCAAGTTTTCGATCGAAAATGAAATGCCTCAGCTCGCCAGAGCCATCGGCTTCAGGTTGATATTCGGAATCACGATGGAGAGCACATCTTCCACGCGATCCACAAAGTGAAACTGCATCTCCTGCCGGACATGATCCGGAAGATCGCGCAGGTCCTTCTTGTTGCCTTGCGGCAGGATCACGCGCTTGATACCCGCGCGCCGCGCCGCCAGCACCTTCTCTTTGACGCCGCCGATCGGCAATACCAGCCCGGCCAGTGTGACTTCGCCAGTCATCGCAATGTCGCTGCGCGCCGGCAGTCCGCTATAGAGCGAGGCCATCGCGCTAGTCATCGTGACACCTGCCGAAGGCCCGTCCTTGGGAATGGCCCCTGCAGGAACGTGCAGGTGAACTCCGCTGTTCTTGATCAGCTCAGGGTCTACGCCGAGTTCTGCCGCATGCGCCCAGACATAGCTCTGGGCGATCTTCGCCGATTCCTGCATCACTTCACCAAGCTGGCCCGTGATGGTCAAACCCTTCCCGTTCGGAAGCAGCGTGCTCTCGATATAGAGAACGTCGCCGCCCGTTTCCGTCCAGGCCAGGCCGGTCACCACTCCCGCGGGCACCGTTTTGCGCATCTGCTCGGGCAGGAAGATCTCCGGCCCAAGTAAATCGCTCAACGAATCCGGTGTCACGAACACCTTGCCCGTCTCTTCCTCGGCGAATCGCAAGGTCACTTTGCGCGTTACGCGCGCAATCGCCCGTTCCAGCTTTCGCAGGCCGGCTTCGCGCGTGTAGCCGCTGATGATGGCTCTCAGACCCTCATCGGTAAAATCGATCTGCTCCTCCGTCAATCCCGTCGCTTTGAGCTGCTTCGGAATCAGGTAACGGCGCGCAATCTGCTGTTTCTCCTCCTCGCTGTAACCGGAGAGCCGCAAGATTTCCATGCGGTCCAACAAGGGTTGGGGAATCGTGTCCAGCGTGTTGGCCGTCGTAATGAACAGAACCTTAGAAAGGTCGAAGGCCATGTCGAGGTAGTTATCGCGGAACGTCTTGTTTTGTTCCGGATCCAGCACCTCGAGCAGCGCCGCCGCTGGGTCGCCGCGAAAATCGCGGCCCAGTTTATCCACCTCGTCCAGCAGCAAAACCGGATTCAACGCGCCGGCGCGCCGCATCGCTTGCAGCAGTCGGCCCGCCATTGCGCCTATATAGGTACGCCGGTGACCGCGCAGCTCCGCCTCGTCGTGCATGCCGCCCAGGCTGAAGCGCTCGAACTTGCGTCCCAGCGCCCGCGCGATCGATTGTCCCAGCGAGGTTTTGCCGACGCCAGGCGCGCCAACAAAGCACAGGATCGGAGCCTTGGCATCCGGATTCCGTTTGAGCACGCTCAGGTGCTCGAGAATCCGTTCCTTGACTTCCTTCAGTCCGAAGTGATCCGCATCCAACACTTCGCGCGCATGCGCGATATCGAGATTGTCCTCGGTCGTCGTGTTCCAGGGCAGATCTAGAGCAAATTCCAGGTAGGTGCGCGTGACGTGATAATCTGGCGCACCCGCCGGCAGCCGCTCCAGCCTGGCCAATTCACGTTCGAATTCTTTCTTTGCTTCTTCGGGGAGGTTCGCCTTTTCGAAGCGCTCCCGAAGCATGTCCACTTCGGCTTTGTCCGCGTCTTTCTCGCCGAGCTCCTGCTGAATCGCCCGCAGTTGCTGCCGCAGCAGGTATTCGCGTTGCTCCTTCGACATCTCGTCGCGCGCCGTCGAAGCGATCTTCTGACGCAGTTCCAGCACTTGCAGCTCGTGCGTGAGATACGAGTGAATTAGCCGCAGGGCGTCTACGCGTGTCTCGGCCTCCAGCAGTTGCTGTTCCTTGCTTGCCTCCAGGCCGAATATGCTCGCCAGCAGAAATGCCAATCGGAGCGGGTCTTCGCTGCCTGCCAGCATGCGCGTCAGCTCCGACGCGGCCTGCGGCTGGGCGAGTGCAATTGCCTTTGCCGCCAGTTCCAGCAAAGCGCCCGAAAGTGCCTCTACTTCGTTTCCGCCGTCCTGCGGAAGCGGGAACGCGCGATATTTCGCGCGCATGTTCGGCTCGTCGGTCTCGACCTTCACCACTACTACGCGTTCGATCCCGAGAACCAGGATCTCCATCACGCCTTCGTTATTTCGCGAGGACTTGCGGATCACCGCCTTGGTCCCCACAGTGTAGAGATCATCCTGCCCGGGGCTCTCCACCTGCGGATCGCGCTGTGCGATCAGGATGATTTCTTTTTCCTCTGTGTGTAACGCCGCCTCTGCAGCCTTTAAAGAGCTCTCTCTTCCAACCGAGAGCGGCAACAGCAATCCCGGAAACAAGATCGTGTTCTTCAGCGGCAAGGCCGGCAATACCTGAAGTTCGTTGTTTGCCATTAGCTTTCCCTACAAGATTCGATGCATCCGATTAGCCATAAGCTACGATCAGTTGCGTCTCCTTTACTTAACTTTCCTCATCGACGAAAAAGCCCGGAGCAGGGAAGCCGCTCCGGGCCGAAATTGGTGGCGCAGGCACTTTTGCCTGCCGTGCCGGGACTCATCCCGGCACCTTCTAGCGGTTATCGACTACTTCGGCTGAACCACCGTGAAGCCGGTACCATTCTGAGAAGTGATCGTCAGGAGCACGGATTTTCCTTCCGCCTGCGACATGAGCCGCTTAAAATCGCTGACGCTATTGACCGGCTTGCGATCGACCGCCGTGATCACCATTCCTCGGGCCACCCCATCGGCCGCCGGACTGGTCGCATCGACGCTATCGACCACGACGCCGTGAGTTCCGGGGGGTACGCCAATCTGCTGGGCCAGGTCCGGGGTGAGTTCTTCAACGCTGATACCTCGGGCCGATGCGTTCGCGTCCGAGCCGTTGTCGTTATCCGGCTCGTTGTCGTTATTGCCGCCTCGTTTGTTCCAGTCCACTCCGCCGGGACGAGTGCCGAGCGTCACCTTGATGGTGGTGGGCTGTCCGTTGCGGACTACCTCGAGCGAGACCGTACTGCCGGGTTCATGCGAGATGACGTTCATGGTGAGATCATCGGAGCTTTCCACCTTCTTTCCGTCGATCGCCGTGATCACGTCGCCTTGCTTCAGACCCGCCTTTGCGCCCGGTCCGTTGGGCGTCACCTCGGCAATCAGCGCGCCTTGCGCATTCTTCACGCCAAAGTGCTGCGCCAGGTCCGGATTGAGGGACTGCAGCGACACGCCAATGTAGCCGCGCGACACTTTACCCGTCTTCTCGATCTGATCCATCACGGATTTCGCCAGATTGGACGGAACCGCAAAGCCGATGCCGATGTTTCCAGCCTCTCCGCCGAAAGAAGTGCCGCCGCCGGTGAGGATCATCGTGTTCATGCCGATCAGCTCACCCTTTGCGTTGATGAGCGCGCCGCCGGAATTGCCGGGATTGATCGCTGCGTCTGTCTGGATGAAGTTTTGCAGATACGTGCCTGACTCGAGGTGACGGTTCTTTGCACTTACGATGCCCATCGTGACGGTATGTTCCTGCCCGAACGGGTTACCGATAGCGAAACAAAGGTCGCCTACGCGCGCGCCGTCGGAATTAGCAAACGGCAAAGTAGGCAGATTGTTAGCCGTAATCTTCACAACCGCTACGTCAGTTTGCGGATCTTTGCCGACTACGTTTGCGGCGAAATCACGTCCGTCGGCCAGCTCGACCTTCAACTTGGTCGCTTTATCGACTACATGGTTGTTCGTCAGAATGTACCCAGACGGGCTCACAATAATCCCGGAGCCCAAACCCTCCTCACGCTGATCGCGTGGCCGGGCCATGGGTCCAAAGAACTGCCGGAAAAATGGATCCGACAGGAACGGATTGCCTTGCTGCTGCTCCGAAGCCTTGATGACTCGTGTCATGCGAATGCTAACAACCGCAGGCGATGCCTTCTCGATCACATCGGCGAACGAGCCGGAAAGCTGGCTCAGGCGCTGCGTGCTGGTGTTGACGTCGGCGTGAGCGACGACCGGCTGCGGCTGGCCCGAACGGCTCGCCACTGCAAAGGCGGCAATTAGCCCGCCCCCGATGGAAGCCGCCACCAGCGTCAGAATCGCTGTCGAGCGGCGAAATTGGACTACATTTGCCATGTCCTAGGAATCCTTTCTATTTGCGGCGCACGAGCAGACCCCGGGCCGCCTTCCCTTCGTTTGACGTTTCAGATTCAATTTCGATTTACAGACAGCGTTCATCGCGAGACCGCCGCTGCTTCTTCTTTGGCTTCGTGAGCCTGCGTACGAAATACCAGGCCGGATCCGGCCCGGTCGGCGTCGATCGCGACGGTTTGACCGTCCCGTACTTCGCCACTGAGAATTCGTTTAGCAAGTGGTGTTTCTACCTCCCGCTGGATGGCGCGCTTCAGTGGCCGGGCGCCGTAGTTCGGATCGTACCCGCTGCGTACGAGGCGCGTGCGCGCTGCATCGGAAAGCTCCAGCGCGATGTGGCGTTCCGCTAGCCGTACCCTGAGGCCCGCAAGCTGAATGTCGACGATCTCCTTCAGCTGATCTTCTGTCAAAGCGTGGAAAACGATGATCTCATCCACGCGGTTCAGAAACTCAGGCCGGAAATGACGCTGCAACTCGCTGAGAACAGCGTCCTTCATACGCCGGTATTCTTCGCCTTCAAAGGCTCCCCGGTATTCGAGGATACGCGGACTCCCGATATTCGAGGTCATGATCACGATGACATTCTTGAAATCCACCGTGCGCCCCTGTCCATCGGTCAACCTGCCGTCGTCCAGAACTTGCAGGAGCGCGTTAAATACATCGTGGTGAGCCTTTTCGATTTCGTCGAACAGCACCACCGAGTAGGGCCGCCGCCGCACGGCTTCCGTGAGCTGGCCGCCTTCGTCATAGCCGATGTATCCCGGCGGCGCGCCGATTAGGCGCGATACCGTGTGCTTCTCCTGGTATTCCGACATGTCGATGCGGATCATGGCCCGTTCGTCGTCAAACAGGAATTCTGCCAGCGCGCGTGCCAACTCCGTCTTGCCCACACCGGTGGGTCCCAGAAAGATGAAGCTGCCGATGGGCCGCTTGGGATCTTTCAA
>DATBHS010000132.1:0-53162 GCA_036557345.1 Bryobacteraceae bacterium | reverse complement strand
CTCGGCCGCGAGAGCGAATCCGTTTCGGCCCTGGAACGCGCCGCTGCTGTCGATACACTCAGTCCGGAGGCACACTATTTATTGAGCCGCGCCTATCTTGCTCACCATCGCGAACAGGATGCGCAGAGGGAGCTGGCACGCTTTGAGGCGCTTCGCGCATCTGAAGCCCAAAAGAATGACGGCCGGCGCAGAAGCCAGTGAAACGTCCGGCTGAAATCCTGATCATCTTTCTGCTGCTCATCAGCTCCCCGGCGCTTAGCACGGCGGTAGACGGGATTAGGGGACCGCTCACGCAATCCGAAAATCCGAATTACTTCAAAGATGCGAACGGTAATGTGCTGATTCTGAACGGTTCGCAAACGTGGAACACGCTCCAGGACTGGGGCAGCAATGGCGCTCCGCAGGCGCTCGACTTTCACGCGTTCGTTCAGTTCTTAACGAAGCACCAGCACAATTTCACCTTGCTCTGGTCGGCAGAACTGCCGAAATTTTGCCATTTTCCCAGCGTGGCGAGCGGACCACCGAATGTAACCGTCACTCCTCTACCATGGCTGAGAACAGGTCCCGGGCGCGCAACAGACGGCGGCTTAAAGTTCGATCTTAGGAAATTCAATCCAAGCTATTTCGATAGGCTCCGTGCGCGTGTCGAGGCTCTTTACCACGCCAACATATATGCCGGTGTCTACCTGTTTACGGGAGAATTTCTCAACATTTTCCGGTGCAGCAATGACGGCTACCCGTTCACAGGTCCGAATAATGTCAATGGCGTCGACGATGGATATAGAGGAAATTCAAAACAGGGAATTGGCGCTGTTACTATGACGGCGCTTAATGACATTACTAAGTTTCAGGACTTGTACGTGGAAAAGGTGATCGATATCTTGAACGATTTACCCAACGTACTGTGGATCGTATCGGAGGAAGCGCCGCCTAATTCCACCTGGTGGAATGACCATCAGATCGCACACATCAGGGCATACGAGTCGCAAAAGCCCTACCAGCATCCCATCGGTTACGCAACGCCGATTGACACTCCCGATTCAGTTGTTTACAACTCCGATGCCGACTGGGTCGCGCCGTTGACCAGAATCTCGCCGGTGTCGACCTGCGGGCGCGGTAAGCCGGCCTGCAAGGTCAATGTGAATGATAGTGACCACTCCTACTTTGGAATGTGGAACGAGACCGCTGAGCAGAATCGCAACTTTGAATGGCAGAACTTCATGAACGGCAACCAGGTCATGTTCATGGATCCGTACGTCGTGTATTACCCCCGCGAGAAACGGAACCTGTGTGTCTCCCCGAAAAACCTGATTTGCAGCAGTCCCGATCGTCGATATGAAAACTTTCGCGACAACCTCGGGTACATTTTGCAGTATTCGCGGAAGTTGGCTTTGGGGCGTGTCAGGCCCCAGAAGCGCCTGTCGTCGACAGGCTACTGCCTCGCCCAGACACCATCAAATGGCGCCGAGTATCTGATCTACTCATCGTCCGGAGGGCCGTTCACGGTCGATCTTTCAGCCATGTCCGCGTCACGGCGTTTGAAGGTCGAGTGGTTCAACCCATCCACGGGCGCCACGTTAGACGCACCCGCCATTTCCGCAGGATCGCCCTCCCAATCATTTACTCCGCCATTCGTAGGCGACGCCGTACTTTACGTGGTGGATACAGCCGGGCATGCAACTTCAGCGGGACAGGCTTCGCAAGAGACCAAACAGGACCCTTTTCTCGCGTGGATGGATCGCATCGCACAAGAACAACTCACGCGGCGGGAAGCGGCGGTTGCAGCAATTCGCGATGTACCCGCTGCGGAGCAACGGAAGCAATGGGTCCGAAAAACGATTCTTTCGGTGATCGGCGGCCTGCCGGATTACAGCGGTCCGCTCCATCCTAAGATCACGGGCAGCATTCAAGCCGAGGGCTACACGATCGAGAAGGTGATCTTTCAGAGCCTGCCGGGATTTTATGTCACAGCCAATCTCTACCGGCCCAACCGGCCCGGCCGCTATCCGGGAGTTCTTTTGCAGGCAGGCCACACGCAGGAAGGCAAACCGGAGGGACAGCGACTTGCGGCAAATCTCGCTTTGAAGGGCTTCGTCGTTCTCGCTTTCGATCCGGTTGGTCAAGGCGAGAGGGAGCAGACGTTTAACCGGCAAGTGGACCGACCCTTAGCAGGATGGTCCGTTCCGGAGCACATCCAGGCGGGGGCGCAGAGTATGCTCATCGGCGAGAGTGTTGCCCGCTACTTCATCTGGGATGCGAAACGAGCCCTCGATTATCTGATCAGCCGGCCTGAGGTGGATCCAGACCGCCTGGGAGCGGTGGGCTGTTCGGGAGGCGGCGCATTGACTACCTTTATCGGCGCTCTGGACCCGCGAGTGAAGGCGGTGGCGCCCGCCTGTTACATCAATTCCTACCGGCTGCTGTTCGCGGGCCCGGATCCTGACTCGGAGATGAGTTGGCCTAACTTTCTTGCAAGCGGGCTGGATATGGCCGACTATGTCGAACTATCTGCCCCGAAGCCGTGGTTGATTCTCGCGACCGAAGGCGACTATTTCACTCCTTCCGGCGCCAGACTCGTTTATGACGAAGCCCGGCGCTGGTTCAGCCTCTACAACGCCGAGGACAAGCTGCGCTTCTTTGTTGGATCGGGCCCGCATGGCACTCCTCTCGAAACTAGGGAAGCAATCTATAAGTGGATGATCCGATGGCTGAAAGCCGGCCATGCTGAATTTCACGAGCAGCCGGTAAAACTTTATAGCAATGACGAACTCCGGGTAACAACAACCGGCAATGTCGAAAACGAACCGAACAGCCGCAAACTCTATCAGTTGATCCTGGACGAATTTCGCGCCAAGGAGCGGCAGGGGACGGTGCCTGAGCTGCGTGCCGAATTGCGCAAGCTGAATGTCCCTTCGGAGGGCAATCCACCCGAGCTACAGATATCGGACGAGCCGGGTAACACGAACGTCCGCCGCCAGCGTATTCGCTTTGAGAGTGAGCCCGGAGTGGAGATCAGCGGCGTTCTCTATGTCCCTCACGCAAGCGGGCGAAAGCCGGCGGTGTTAGTCGTAGCCGATGAAACAAGCAGCTATTGGATTCCATCCACAGCTTCGCTCTCCGAGAGGCTCGCCGCTATGGGACGAGTCGTGCTCGAGTTGCAACCACGTGATTCGAGCTCACAAGACGATCGCCGCCCTTATGTCGGGAACTGGCTGGCCAACGCGCGCGCAGATCAGATAGGACGCAACCTGCCGGCGATGCGAGCACATGATATTTTGCGCGGTGTGGATGTGTTGGCGGCGCGCGACGACGTGGATCGGGGCTCAATTCGGGCTACCGCGCGGAGTGTTAAAGGAATCTGGCTCCTGCTGGCGGCTTCCGCTGACACTCGAATCCAAAGGATCTGGCTGGACAGAACGCCTTACAGCCTGCGGGCCGCACTGCAGTCCACGATGAATACCGATCTATTCGATGCCGTCATACCTGGCTTTGCGTTGCATTGGGATTTAGACGATTTAGCCAAAACGATGGGAAACCGTCCGGTGTTGTGGACTGACCCGACGAACTGGATGGGGCGAATTGTTCCCCTCGGTCCCCCCTTCCGATATCGTTACGTCATTGGCGATACGACAGACCTTCGCGATGAACAGGACAACGCATACATCAAGGACTTCATCCGCTAATGTTTAGTCATACGTCTGAAGCCGACAATGAGCGATAACTATGACGGAATCATTCTGGGTACGGGGCACAATGCCTTAGTCTTGCAAGCGTATCTCGCGCGGTGCGGTTTACGAGTACTAGCTCTCGATCGCGCGGAAACGCCCGGAGGTGGGCTCGTCACACAGGAGAATGAGCGCCATCCGGGCTTCCATCACAACACTCACTCATTTTTTCATCGGGCGATCACGGCGATGCCGTGGTATCGCGATCTCGAACTGGAACGCCACGGCGCGAGCTATATCGAGCCCGAGCTGAACGTTGCCTTGATCCTGCGCGATGGCCGTTCGATCGAGTGGTGGGCGGATCTGGACCAGACTATAGATTCGTTCGCACGGTTCTCAAAAGAAGATGCGAGGAGACTAAAGCGCTGGGTCGAAGAGTTCGAGCCTATAGTCGAACGGATCCTGATTCCCGAAGCGCAAGCGCCTCCACTACCCCCCGATCGCCGGCGAGAGCTATTAAGACAATCCAATTTGGGACGGAGACTATTGGAGGTTTCGCAGCTTTCGCCCTTAGAGTTCGTGCAGCAGGAGTTCGAATCGGACGTGGTTCGGGCCGGGCTTCTGTTCTTCAATGGTCTGCGCGAAATAGACCTGAGACTCCCGGGATTCGGACATAGCATTCCGGCGCTGTTGGCCAGAAAGCAGAAAGCGCAAATGTGTAGAGGGGGCTCCGCGAAACTGGCACAGGCGCTGATCGGCGATATCCGAGAACATGGCGGCGAGATTCGAACCGAGATTGAGCTGAAAGCCATCCTCGTTCACCAGGGGAGAGCTACGGGCGTTGAGTTGGCGAGCGGCGAGCGCATCGCGGCGAAAGCCTTTGTCGCTTCAGGGCTGAACCCTCAGCAAACCTTTCTGGAACTGCTCGATGAGCACCAGGTGCCATCGCAACTAAGACAACAAGCGGCAAGTTTTCAGTACAACCTGCTGGCTCCGCTCTTTGCTCTCAACTTGGCGTTACATGAGGCGCCGCGCTACAAAGCCGCCGAACAACGGCCCGAGCTGAACCGCGCCTTCATGGTGATTCTGGGCCTGGAAAACACGCAACAGTTTCACGAGATCGTCGCGGCGCACGAGCAGGGCGCGATCCCTCCGACCATCATGTGGGGCGCCGCGCCTACCTTATTCGATCCGCAACAGGCGCCGGCAGGCAAGCACACGGCGTTCATGTGGGAGAAACTGCCGTACGCGCTACACGGCGATGCAACGAATTGGGATCGGGACAAGGCCGCGCACGGGACGGAGATGCTCGCGTTGTGGTCGCAATTTGCTCCGAACTTGCGAAACGGATCCGTGATCGACTCGTTCACGCGATCTCCTCTCGACACGGAACGCAGCCTGCCTAACATGCGGCGTGGAGACTTGCTGGTGGGTGCCTTCGCGAATGGCCAGATCGGCTACCACCGGCCATTTCCAGGTGCCGGTCAATATCGCACGCCTTTACCCGGTCTTTATTTGTGTGGCGGCTCTACTCATCCGGGCGGGAACATTACAGGCCTTTGTGGTTACAATACTGCCAGAACGATAGCCACTGATGTAGGCGTGCCTGTCTGGTGGAATCCGCCAGAAATCGAAAGCACTCTGGAATCGCTTCGCTGCTAGATCAGTTCTTGGCGATATGTCCCAATTAGGAGCAAGGTTCGTGAGCAAAGACGGGAGTCTTCCGTTCCATATTCGATAATCCTTATGAACATCAGCGTTGCGACCTGAGACAACATATATAATTCCGCCATGCTCAGGCGCAACTTTCTGGCTTGTCTCACATCCGGCGCAGCCATAGCACAAGTCGAGCTCAGCCGCCTGAAGGCGCAGGCACCGCCATCCGACAGCCCTGTTTTTCTAGAGCGCCCCGCTACCGGCCAACCGCAAAAAGGAAAGGTGCTGCTGGCATTGCAGGCACATTCGGATGACATACCCCTTATGGCAGCCGGCACGGTAGCGAAACTCATTGAGGAAGGCTACACCGGTTATCTGATTCGTGCGACCAACGACGATATGGGTGACGCTCCCGGGCTCGGTACGCCCGGGACGATTGGCGAGAACGTCTTGCGAAACGAGCAGGACAATGAAGAAATTGCGCGCGTGCTGGGCTGCAAGCGTACCTTTAATCTGAACTACAACAATCACCGGATGGCGGACGTATCGTTGAACGAATTGATTTGCCGCCTCATTTTGATCATCCGCTTTGTAAAAGCCGACACGGTAGTTTGCTGGGATCCGTGGGCGCATGATGAAGAAAACCCCGATCACTACATGCTGGCACGTGGGCTCGAGGCCGCGTGCTGGATGGCCGGCAGGGCTCATGATTATCCCGAGCAGCTTGCGGCTGGTCTCCAACCCCATGAGGTGGCGGACAAATACTACTTCGCACGGCGCCCCGAGATTACACGCGTGGTGGATATCAGCCGCCAGATCGAAAAGAAAGTCGACGCCAATCGCGCCAACACTGCGAAGGGTCCAGCCGGACACCTGGGATCAAGGCTTCGCACCGAGTTGGCCAAAAGAGGCGAACGGCTGCCCCTGCTCGGCAATGGTGACGACGTCGCTGCGGACCGAAACTACATCAAGGAGTTTGTCATGCGTCAGAGCCGCGAACTCGGCAAGAAATACGGAGTCGAATATGCGGAAGCTTTCCACTATCTGCCGGCCGGGAGTGCGGGCGCAGGGACGGATCCAACGGTCGAAAACTATGTCAAGCGGTACGCGGTACCGAAAAAGTAAGTAGCTGACCCAGAGGCAAATCTATTGTTTGCCCTTCCCGAAGAAGCGAATGCGCAGGACGACATGCCGGCCTTCATCACCGATGAATTGCATGAATTGAGGCGAACCCAAAGTATTGTAGACGCCTGTCGGGTTCTTGTGATCGGTGATGTTGTTCACGCCGACCCGAAGCGCGAAGCGATGACCATGAAATTCGAATCTGCGTTCAACATGCAGATTGAGATCAAAGTTGACAGGAAAGCGGAAGGAATTCGCGGCTCCGATTAGGTTCCCCTGCACATCCTGTACGGAAAACGGAAAGCCGGACCGGGCATCAAGCAAGTAAGAGATGGACCACTTCTTCCAGGGCAACGGAAAGTAGGCCCAACTCAAGAACCGGTTTGGCGTGTCCCATGGCATCGGGCCGAAGTTGTTTGAAACATTGAAAGGCTGATCAATGTTCGGATTGAAGACGGCTGTAGATAAAGCACTTGAATGTACATAGCTAGCCATCCATTCATACTGTCCGGCAAACGCCTGACGGATCGTAAGCTCCAACGAATGAAACCGATCGCTCCTAAGATTACTGAGGGAATACTGATTCACAACGGCGTCCATTCCGAGGGCATCGTAGACATAAGCATTCAGCGCGGGGTCGGAAACCGGCAAAGATGCGTAGGCGAGTCCGTGATCTCCGCGTTTTCGGAGATAGGTCACCGCCAGCGATAGATTGTGGTTAAAGTTCTGATTCAGCCCAGCAGTCCAATCGAAATATGACGCGGCCATCAGGCCGTTGGGAGGGACCGTGTACACTTGCGCCGTCGGAGGACCGACGCCTTGATTGCCCACGTAATGGGTCAGCACAGAGAATTGATCCAGAGGCTGACTGAATTGCTGTAGATTCGGTGCATCTAAGGTGACAGCAAAACCGGTAAACACGCGCGTGCTGTGTGACGGAAAGGGCGCAACTGACAGCGAGACACGGGGAGACCAGACGTTCTGCTCGACCAAATCGTTCCAGTCCTGGCGAATGCCCAAAGATATCAGGATTCGATCTCGCGGCTTCCATTCGTCCAACGCATACGAGCCAAACTCCAGCGAGGAAAGGCTGAACTGCCCGCTTCCGGCGAATGTCGTGGCCGACAGTAGGTGACCGTCGAAACCAACGTGCTCGAATGACGTGCGGTGAAACAAGCCATCGTATCGAGTGTGAAAGCCTTCGGCGCCGACTCTTATCTGATGAGTGCCGATGTGGTGGACTACCGGCAGGTAGGTCTTGACCAGGAACTCGTCCCGGCGCGCTGTTTGAGTGGAGTTGACAAAATAATTCCCACGATAACCCAACGGCGTCACGATGTATGGCTCATCGCCTTGGGGAATCATGCGCCGGTAAACGTTCTGTTGCGCGAAGCCGATTTCGACGACGAAACCCTCGGCAAAATACTGTTGATCTTTCACTCCGAACAGCCATTGCCGGTAGCGCTGATTTTGAGTCGCGGATTCTGGAGTGAGCGGGGCGAGGCCCAAATAGTCAACATTGTTGAAATTGACGAGGAAGTCCGCGAAAAGGAGATTCGAAGGCGTCAGGTTCCATTGCGTGTGGAGCAGGTTGCTCGTGCTCCAACCATGATTGAAGTTTTGACCATTTGGCAGGCCGGAGACATAAGACTGCTCATAGATGCCGTCCCAATTATCTGAGAACCACGCGCGATCGTGAATCAAAGGACCCGAGAATGCAGCCCGCGGCGACCAATCGCCGACATGCAATTTGTATTGCGTATCAACGCCCGGGACAAAGTTCGTAGCGGAATAGCGGAAGGTATTTGAGCCCGGATCGGTATGAACCTGCAGGACTCCCGCTGAACCATAGCCATACTCGGGGGAATAATGGCCGCCTAGAAACCCGACGGTTTGGATTCCCTCGACGCCGATGCGTGTGCTGAATGTCCCGTCAATCGGGTCGCTGACCCGGAATCCCTCCAGCAGGTAGTTGGTTTGCGATTCCGTCCCGCCTTGAAAGTGGAGACGACCGTATTGATCCTGCACCACTCCAGGCATAAGCCGCAAGGAGTTGCGTAAATTGTTCGTTGCGGGAAACGGAATATCGTTAATGTTCGTTCCGCTCAGGTGCTGCTCAGTGCCAGACCGATCCAAACTCATGGGTGAGGGCGTACCGTTCACGTTGAGCGATTGAAAGACCTCCTGGACAGGGTTCATGGTGAGAACGACTTCGCGTGCGACTTCAGTCAGAGTCAACGGATAGTCTTTAATCTCGAAGAAGCCCTGTTTTGAGGCGCTCAACACATAGGAGCCACTTTTGTTGAGCCGCAGGTGAAATGAACCGGTTGGATCCGTCGACGCAGTTACAAGAATGTGCTCAGACTCTGAGGTCACCGCGAGATGCACATCACGAACAGGGGAGCCCCGGTCATCAACTACGCGACCGGTGACTCCGACCTCTCCCCAGGCTTTGCATGCGAACAAAAGAAGCGCGCAGAAAAACGCCCAACTGGTGCGCACAGCGGTACCAACTACTATAGATCCAATACTACAGACCCGACGTTATAAGAAAAGGAGCGTCGTAATTTGTATATGGATATGAAGCGGCGGACGTTCTTGTTGGGCGGGAGCGGATTGCTAATGGCCGCGGCACCCTCGAAGCAGCTCGTACTGGGCGTCATCGGCAGCGGCGGCCGAGGAACGGCCGTGATGAAGATCTTTCAGAGCCGCGGTGAAGTGAAAGTAGGCGCAATCTGCGATGTGTATGAGCCAAATCTGGAGCAGGCGATTTCAGTGGCAGTGAACGGTGGCTCCCGGCCGAGGGCCTATCGCCGCTACAAAGACCTGCTGGCCGACAAAGACATTCAGGCCGTACTAATTGCTACGCCGGAACATTGGCATTACCAGATGGTGATGGACGCTATTGCGGCCGGCAAAGACATTTATGTCGAGAAGCCCCTCTGCCGGACGCCGGAGGAAGGCGTAGCGCTGGTGCGCGCCGAGAAGAACTCAAAGTGCGTGATTCAGGTCGGCATGCAGCGGCGAAGCTACGACCTGTATCTGGCAGCACGAAAGGTCGTGGCTGCCGGCACACTGGGCCGAGTGCGGATGGTGCGGTCCTGGTGGCTGAATAATTCTCTGGGTGCGCCGGCGGCGACCAAGCTGGACGGGAAGCTCGATTGGGACGAGTGGCAGGGACCGGCAGAACATCGCGCATTTGATCCGAACAGGTTTCGCAATTGGCGCGAGTATTCTGAATATTCGGGCGGCATTGTAGCGGATCAAGGTGCTCATGTGTTCGATGGCATCCATATGCTGATGAATGCCAGCTATCCCCTAGCCGTGAATTCCTCCGCGGGCCGGGTGCACAAGCCGAAAGTAGACACGCCGGAATCGGTCGTAGTGATTGCCGAGTATCCAGAAGATTTTCTGGCGGTCTTCACTATTAACTATGCCGCGATGCACTACAAGCCGCGCAACGATCAGTTGAACCAGCTGGACGGCGATCAAGCGCGGCTCGATATCGGACGGGAGGATTTCCAGGTATATCGACAAGGAAATGACGAGCCGGTAGTGTCGCAACATTCGGAGCTTGGATTTGGCCATGCGACCGATCTGCATGTAGAGAATTTCCTGGAGTGTGTGAACACACGGCGGACGCCCACGGCTCCTGTGCGATTGGGATTCCAGGCAGCGCTTGTCATACAGATGGCGAATATGGCTTTAAAGCAAGGTCGACGGTTGCGTTGGAATGCACATACGAATAAGGTGGAGGTTTAATGAAGCTCGCTTGGCTCTTGAACTTGACAGTCTTCCTTGCGGTCGCGGGATGGGCTGCCGAAGACGGCGTGAGACATCTACCGCTCCGCTCGCGCGTGGAGCTGTTCCGCGGAAGCAATCAATGGAGCGAAGTGCGTGTGAATTATCCCTTCAATCCGGCTAAAAGCGCATTAATTATCTGCGATATGTGGGATAAGCATTGGTGCAGCGGAGCGAACGTGCGCGTGGCAGCGCTAGTCAAGAAGCTTGAGCCCGTTCTCGAGACTGCGCGCCGCAACGGCATGGTCATTGTCCATGCGCCCGCCGAAACGATGTCTTTCTATGCCAACTCGCCGCAACGGCAGCGCATACTCGCCCTTCCCGCATTTACGCCGCCAAAAGAAATGAATCTTACTTCGCCCGCCTTGCCCATTGACGATTCGGACGGCGGCTGCGACACGCCCGGTGAAAAGGAGCATCGAGCATGGACTTGCGAACATCCCGGATTAAAGATTGCGCCGGAAGACTACGTTTCTGACAACGGCCGGGAAATCTACAACCTCTTGCGCTCACGCGGAATCGAGACCGTGTTCTACACGGGAGTCCATGCCAATATGTGCATCCTGAATCGCACTTTTGCCATAAAGCAAATGACAAAGTGGGGTGTGCAGTGTGTTCTGTTGCGGGACTTGACAGATGCCATGTACAATCCGCAAGCTGCGCCATATGTAAGCCATCACCTGGGAACGGAATTAGTGGTGGAATACATCGAGAAATATTGGAGTCCTACCGTGCTTTCCGACGACCTATGCCGCGCGCTGCGGTGAGCCGGCCTTGTTCTTTCTGCTTCAGAATCATGTTTAGGAGCCGAGTTTCGGAATGACAGTCGCCGCCTGCGCCTTATTTTTGCTGATTCAAGCCGGAGACCCATTTCCCGGTGCGCGCGAGCAAATGGTCAAAGAGCAGATCGAGGCTCGTGGCATACGGGATGAACGCTTACTCAGCGTTCTTCGAAAGACGCCTCGCCATTTGTTTGTCCCCGCCGAACTTCGCCCGGAAGCCTATGAAGACCATCCGCTGCCGATCGGCTACGATGCCACGATTTCACAGCCATTCATCGTTGCTTGGATGACGCAATTGCTGCAGCCTGCCGAAACACATCGTGTTCTTGAGATTGGAACCGGATCGGGATACCAAACAGCGGTATTATCTCGTCTCGCGAAGTCGGTTTATACAATCGAGATCGTACCAGAGCTAGCGCGGTCGGCGGCCAAACGACTGGCCGAGCTTGGTTATAAGAATGTCGCGGTGCGCGAGGGAAACGGCTATAACGGCTGGGCGGAACAAGCTCCGTTTGACCGCATCATCCTTACGGCCGCGCCAGACGATATTCCTAAAGCCCTTCTCGTTCAGCTGGCCGCCGGCGGCAGGCTGGTTGCACCGGTCGGATCGGGTTTGCCTCAGAAACTGACGGTCGTTGACAAGGCTCATTCAGGGGCCCTGCAGGTTCGCTCCGTCGGAGACGTCCAGTTTGTACCGATGATTCCATGAAAGCTGCGCCAACATTCTTCGCACTATTCGCCTCGATTGCGGTTTGTGCGGCTTATCAGCGTCGCGATCCTGGAACGACCTCACCCGAGCGTGCCGAGTATCCTCCCTTGCCTCAAACGGAATCGGAGAAAAGGATACTCGCCACATTTAACGACGCAACACGGTCCGGTGAGCTTTACGCAAACGTCCCCGTCGCGGACGGCAGGATGCTTCGTCTGCTCACGGAGGCGGTTGATGCTAAAAACGTCGTTGAGATTGGCACTTCCACTGGCCTCTCGGCGCTATGGATTTGCATGGCCCTGGAAAAGACCGGAGGAAAGCTAACGACGTTCGAAATCGACGCGCATCGTGCTGCTCTCGCCCGCAAGCACTTCAAGCAGGCTGCAGTCGATCAGCTCGTGACCGTAATAGAGGGCGATGCCCATCAGAATATTACGAAACTCAAAGAGCCGATTGACTTGGTGTTCATTGACGCGGACAAGGGAGGATATGTCGATTATCTGGACAGGATGCTGCCGCTCGTCCGGCCTGGCGGGCTTATTTTGGCGCACAACATCGATATGGTGCCGGATTACGTCAAAGTTGTTACCGCGAATCGTAACCTCGAGACCGTGTTCTATATGCAGGGCAATCAACTCGGCGTGACGCTGAAAAAACGCTGAGCCTTTCCGCACGCAAACCAGGCCGGGGTTGCGGCGGCGGAACCGACCAAGATGCGCTGATTCGTGGGTCACTGGCGGGAGCGACGCCAGCGATACAGAAGCGCTCCTGTAAGGAGTGTCAAGACAGTAATGAGCGAGATCAGCGGCTTTTGGAGAAAGCCTTCGATAGTCATCCACATACCGACCGCAACAAACAGGGACGGGATAAGCGGGTAAGCGAAGCTGACGGTGGGAAGTTTTCGCCAGCCGGATTTACGCCGAAAGAGGAAAAGCGAAGCGACCGAGAGAACGGCGAACAAATTCAGCGTGAAGCCGATATAAATAACGAGTTGAGGAAACGGCGTAAAGATGAGAACAAGTGCGCAGATGGCCTGAGCAAGGATTGCATTGACGGGAGTGCGCCAACGAGGATGAACAGCCGCGAGTGAGGAAAAGAACTGTCCGTCACGAGCCATCGCGTAGTAGACACGCGGTCCTGCAATGATCATGGCGTTTACGGTGGATAGAAGGGCGCACGCCATGAGCAGACTGAACACCCCTGCGATCTGCTGACCGAAGAGACGCGACGCAGCAAAGGCTCCGATGGCGACCACGCCTTTCATAGACTCGAGAGACGAGGAGTAAAGAAAGACAAGGTTGAGGGAGAAGTAAAGGATCGCTACGAGTACCGTCCCGATCGTTAAGGCACGAGGAAGCGTGTAACCAGGGTTTTCAATTTCTTCAGCAACGTAAGTCGCGGCGTTCCAGCCGCTGTAACTGACGTAGATCCAAAAAAGACTTACGGCGAATTGCTCCCAAAGCGGAGTGGCAGTCCACCGAGCGGCTGTACGGAAAAGATTGTGCCAATCGCCGTGACCGAACAGCACACCGCTTAAAAGAAATACGAGCAGCAATAGCACCTTCAAGCCTGTGAGCGTGTTTTGGAGACGGGCGCTGCGTTGGATGCCGAAAAGATTCCAAACCGAGAAGAGCGCAACCAGCCCGCAGGCAATGGCCTGTTGGGATCCGAGGTGGAATGTCGACGAGAATTCGCTCGGCCTCGGCCCGCCGGAGAAGAGAAACAAGACATAACCTGCGCATGAAAGCGCTGCAGCAGCGATGGGCGCCGAAAAGCCGGCGAGGAGGGACACCCATCCCGTAATAAAGCCCAATGTGGGGCCATACGCCCGGCTGAGGTAGAGGTACTCGCCACCTGATGCCGGGAAATTGAGAGCGAGCTCGGAATAACAGATGGCACCGAGCAGCGCGCAAATTGCGCCCACAACCCAACTGAGCAAAACAATGGCGGGGTGACCGAGGTCTCCGGCAAGAAATCCGGTAGTCGTGAAGATTCCAATGCCGATCATGTTGGAGATCACTAAGGCCGTGGCGCTAAAGAGACCGAGACGGCGCCGGAGCCCGTATTGCTCTGCCATCGACTCCATTCTGTCTGGTCGGACGGTAGAGATCGGTCTGCCAGAAGTCGAGTTGGTTAGAGTATTGGCTTGACCCGATTCGTTGCGCTACTGTTTCTCTCTGCAGTTGGTTTCGCTCAAACCGACTGGCCATCGTATGGAAACGATCCAGGCGCGATGCGCTATGCGCCCTTGCGTCAGATTCGTAAGGATAACGTCCAGCGGCTGAAACTCGCATGGACGTTTCACACGGGGAAGCCGGGCTCCGAGGCCATACCCATTGTTGCGGACGGAGTGATGTACGTAACCGCTCCGGACGGAGTGTATGCACTCGAGCCCGAAACGGGTGAGCTGCTGTGGAAATATGATGCCTCTCCCATAGCTTTGAGGGGCCTGGCGTACTGGAAAGGGACAGGCGGCCTCCATTCGCGAGTATTCGCAGGAAATGGGCCATTCCTACTGGGGCTGGATGTCACTACAGGAAAGCCTGCGCCGGGATTTGGTAACGAGGGCCGGGTCAATCTGAAGTCGGGTGTGCTGGGCGAATTGAAAGATGGACGGTATGCGTTGGACTCGCCGCCAGCAGTTTTTGATGATGTTGTCGTTACCGGATGTAGCAACGGCGAGGGTTCGCCGACTAAAGGCGTTTACGGGGACATTCGTGGCTGGGACGTAAAAACGGGCAAGCTGCTGTGGACTTTTCACACCGTGCCCCGCCCAGGCGAATCGGGATCCGAGACTTGGCCTTCTGACGGTTGGAAGAACCGGTCAGGGACCAATACATGGGGCTTCTTCACAATTGATGTAAAGCGCGGAATTGTGTACGCACCCCTGGGTTCGCCGACCTCGGACTTTTATGGCGCGGATCGAGTTGGGGATGACCTTTACGGGAACTCGCTCGTGGCGCTCGATGCGCGAACCGGTCAAAGGAAGTGGTACCGCCAACTCGTGCATCACGACCTTTGGGACTATGATCTGGCTGCGCCTCCTGCATTGTTCGACATTCGCCGCGGTGGGCGAGTCATCCCGGCTGTTGCGCAAATCACCAAGATGGGCCTGCTGTTCGTTTTCAACCGCGTCACTGGGGAACCGGTTTATGGGATCGAAGAGCGCCCGGTACCCCAAACAGTGATTCCGGGAGAGGTCACCGCGAAGACGCAACCGTTTCCAGTGAGACCTCCGCCCTTGGCGAAGAATACTTTTCGTGCAGAGGAGATGTACGACCGGTCACCGGATCATGCGCGTTTTTGCAAGCAATTGTTTGCGACTAATCACATGAAAGTCGGACCGCCCTACACGCCTCTGCCGCTGGAAGGGAACGCTCTGTTCTTTCCGAGCACCTTAGGGGGTGGCAATTGGGGCGGGGTGTCGGTCGATCCTTCGCTCGGTCTGTTGTTCGTGAACATCATGAACATCGGACAGTGGGGTCACATGGAAAAGAAGGGGAACGAGTTCGTGCGAACTTCCGCATACGGGCCCTATGCGCGATTCTGGGATCGGGAGACACGAGTGCCGTGCCAAAATCCGCCGTTTGGAGAGTTGGTGGCCGTCGATTTGGCTTCGGGCGAGATCGCCTGGCGGTCCGTGTTGGGTAGGATTGAGGGGCTCGAAGCAATTGGCGTGCGCGACACCGGATCGGTAAACCTCGGAGGCAGCATAGCGACCGCCGGTGGCCTGGTTTTTATAGGAGCAACGAACGATTCGCGATTCCGGGCATTTGATTCGAAAAGCGGAAAGCTGCTCTGGGAAACGAAGTTGGAAGCGAGTGCGCACTCCAGCCCAGTTACCTATATGGGACGCGACGGCAGGCAATACGTCGCTGTGATGGCAGAGGGAGGCGGCGCATTTCTCGGCGGAGGATTAAGCAATACCTTGGTCGCCTATGCGCTGCCGGACGTTGCCCGGAAGCCGTTGCCGGTTTCGAAGCCAGCGCCGCGGACAACGGCGGCAGAACCGAGGACGCCGAGTGCACGCCCTTCTGCTCCGGCGACAGCGCCTGTCGGCGACGCGAAAGTATTGATGGAGAAGACCTGCGGGACAACGTGTCATTCGATCGAGGTCGTAACCACCCAGAGAATGAGTGCGAACGAATGGAATGCGGTTGTACAGAACATGGTCGCCCGTGGCGCCCGGGCTTCTGACCCGGAGATGAAGGCAATCGTCGAGTATTTGAGTAAGACATTCGGACTGAGGGAAAAGTGATTACCGCATGCCCCGGCCGCGTATTTTTTCCATTTCTTTGAAGGATTTGCGATATACTCCGGCCGTGCGGGTCCTGGTTTGCCTGTTGCTCCTGCCATGGGCCGCGGCATTCGGACAAACGAGTACTTTTAGCAGCCATCTGTACCCCATCCTGAAAGAAGCCGGATGCCCTGCCTGTCACAACGCTAACGGTGTGGCTTCGGCAACGCGGCTGCATTTCCCTGACGCCAGCGCCACGCCGGATCAAATCGAAGTATTTGGAAAATCTCTTGTAAGGCTGGTCGACCGCGCTCATCCTGACGAGTCCTTACTCCTGAAGAAACCGACGATGCGGATTCCTCATACAGGCGGGCTGCGGATCAAGCCCGGCAGCCCGGAGGAGGCTACACTCAAGTCCTGGATTAAGACCCTCACGGCGCTCTCTGGCGACGAATTAACCCAAGCGCTCAATTACACTGAGCAACAACCTTCATCCGCAGCTCCAGTGGTCGTGCTGCGGCGCTTAACGCACAGCCAGTACAACAGTACGATTCGCGACCTGTTCGGTGACCAATCGGAGCCGGCGAACCAGTTTCCGTCCGAAGACTATGTGAACGGATTCAAGAATCAATACAGCGCGCAGAATCTGTCGTCGCTGCTCGCGGAAGCCTACAGCCGGGCCGCCGAGAAGCTGGCGGACAAGGCCTTTCGGGGCGGGGATGTACATGGTTTGCTAAAGTGCAAGCCTTCCACCGCATGCCGTGACGAGTTCATTCGCGACTTCGGTTTAAGAGCTTTCCGCCGTCCACTCAATGCCGCGGAGATAGCCCGATACTCGGGTCTGTTTTCACAGGAGCACGAGTTTCTTGACGGCGCGCGGTTGGTCGTCGAAGCCATGCTGGACTCACCCAATTTCCTGTTCTGGCTGGACGATACTTCTGATCCGAAGTTGAAACCGTATGCGATGGCAAGCAGGTTGTCCTACGCATTATGGGATACGATGCCGGATCCGGCGCTGATGGAAGCTGCGTCGCGCGGCGACCTTGCTACCGCCTCGGAGTTGGAAAAGATGGCGCGCCGTATGCTGAAAGACCCTCGGGCACACCAGGCTTTAGACGAGTATGTGTCGCAATGGCTGCGATTCGATCGGGTTCTCACTTCCAGCCGGGACCGCCGCCGGTATCCGAAGTTTACGCGTGAAACCGCTATAGCGATGACGGAGGAAGCGAAGACATTTGTCGGCGACTTGGTTTGGAACGGCCGGAACTTTATGGATGCTTTTACTGCCCAGTACAGCTTTATGAACGCGGAACTGGCCGGCATCTACGGCGTGCCTGCACCGGCCCAGGAGTTCGAACGGGTGACCTTTTCGCCCGGCTCGGAACGCGCAGGCCTGCTTGGGCAGACACTTTTTCTTTCTCTTTCGTCGAAGCCCGACGATACCTCCATCACCGGCCGCGGTTTGTTTGTGCGTGAACAATTCTTGTGCCAGCATGTGGCGCCTCCTCCTGCTGGTGTAAATACAAACCTGCTGCCTTCGACCGAAGTTCATCCCCAGACCAATCGCGAGCGTATGTCCGACCACGTGGGCAACAAGTTTTGCGCTGGCTGCCACAATCTTATGGATCCAATTGGAGCCGGCTTCGAGAAATTTGACGCTGTCGGCGCCAGGCGTGATCAATACGAGCTCCGTTTCTATCCGGCGGTGCACAGTGACAGGCGGCAACCGCCTAAGAAAGTGTTTCTGAACCTTGATACGAACGGCTGGGTGGCCGGCCTTCCCGATGCGCATTTCTCGTCGCCACGCGAATTGGGCACGATTTTGGCGAAGACGCCGCAATGCCAGGAGTGCATGGTCAAACAGTACTTCCGCTATGTCTCCGGCCGGATGGAGACTCCGGCGGACTATCCTGTAATCAAGCGAGTGACCGTCGATTTTCGCAACTCACAGTTTCAGTTCCAGGAGCTGATCGTTTCACTGGTCCGTAGCTGGGCAGAACTCAGGCCAGAAGGAGCCCTGAATGTCGCACATAATTACAAAGCGAACTAGGATTTCGCGGCGCAAGCTGCTCAAGGGTTTAACCGTTTCGGGTACGAGTGTCTGGATCGGCATACCTCCCCTGGTCTCGATGTTTAATTCGGCGGGTACTGCTTATGCCGCAGAGGCAACGCCCTTGGGAAAGCCGGAAGAGGCGCCGATCGAGAGCCGGTTTGTTCTTTGGTTCAACGGAAACGGCATTCCGGAACGCTACTGGATTCCAGCCGAAACCGGCGCGGACTACCGGATGACACCGTGCTTAGCTCCACTCGCGCCCTTCCGGAAGGATATTCACGTAATAACCGGAGTCGACAACTATGCGGCCGGCATGCCGGGACCGGGAAATGGGCATCACAACTCCATGAGCGGCCTGATGAGCTGCACTCCGTTTACAGGCCGCGGCGCCGGCGGAGCATCGATAGATCAGGCGATTGCGTCGAAAATTGGCGCGGAATCCCGTTTTCGTTCATTGCAAATAGGGGTTGCGCAGGAGTCGTTCGGAGAGAGCATCCAACGCAACATGAGCTGGTCCGGTTTCGACCGGGCGCTCCCTCCGGAAATGCTGCCTGACCGGCTCTTTGACCGGCTTTTCGGGCGGCGGGATGAAGGATGGATCAACCGCAAGCGAAGCGTTTTGGATGTAGTACGGGACGACGCCGCCGCATTGAAAAAAGATCTGCCGAAAGACGACCAGGGGCGTGTCGACGACTACCTGTCATCTGTTCGCGATCTCGAGCGAGCGATCACGAGTCTTCCTCCCGAATATCGCCGCATCGATCCACCTGAGTATGAAGACATGAAGGACTGGCCGACTATCGCCAAGCTCCAGAGTGATTTGCTGGCCAGTGCGCTAATTACACGCCAAACTCGAGTCGCTTCGTACATGCTCACGAAGTGCCAAAGTATCTGCCGCTTCCCGTGGCTGGGTTACACCGCGGCCCGGCACCACGACTATACGCATGCCGATGGCCGGGCGCCCGGTGCGGACGGTGTCGAAGGACAGCGCATATTGCGGGACATTTGCCGCTGGCACGTGGAGGAGTTCGCCTATCTGTTAGGCAAGCTGAAATCAACGCCAGAAGGAGACGGTACCTTGCTTGATCATTGCTGCCTCCTGTATGCCCATGAGCATGCTGAAGCGAATCCTCACAAAAACAACGGGCTGGGAATGATCATCGCGGGGCATGCAAAGCATCTGGCCACCGGGACCCATACAGAGACAACGGCCACGGTAGGGGACGTTTACGTGACTCTTGCCGATGAAATCATTAAAGCCGGTATCGGGACATTTCCGACTTACTCGCGAAAAGTGACGGAGTTGTTGGCCTGAGATTCAGGGTCGGTCTGATTCTTCCGCTGGTGGCTTCCCGCCGAGAGTGCCCGTTAATATACGGCACTGCGGATGCGCACGGCGCAGAGAAGCAATGCCGTCAGCTGTTACATGCGTGCCAGTCAAGTCGATTACCCGCAAGGATGGTAAGGAGGACAGCGTCGGAACCGCATCGTCACCGATGTGTTTGCAGTCCTGCAGATCAAAGCGCTTGAGCAGCGTGAGGTCTTTTAGCTTCTCTAGACTGCGGCCTGTTACGGAAGTTCCGTTCAACCGCAGGTGATGGAGCTTTCGCAAGGAGTCAATGGCCTCCATTCCACTGTCGGTGATGCTTACCGACCAGAGACCCGAATCAGTCCGCTGAGCCCCGCCCAGATCGAGGTAAGTCAACCCAGTCAATTGGCGAAGTGATTGTAATCCGACATCAGATAGTTTATTGCCGCCGAGCATCAGTTCCGTGAGATTCGGCAAAGAAGTCAATTGATCAAGCCCGACGTCGGTAACCTGTACGAACCCTATATCGAGCGATTCGAGAGTGCTCATGCCGGACAGATGCTGCAGCGTCATGTCCGTAATTTTTGTGCCACGCAGATTTAACCGCTTGAGATGATGCCAGCCCCTGACAGCTAACAGGCCCTCGTCGGTGATGAGCTCTGCGTAACAAAGATTGAGATCGGTAATGGTAGGCGCCCCCTTCAACTCACGTAATCCGTGATCGCTGATCCGGGTGAGCGACAGGTCAAGGTGTGAAAGAGCCGGCAGGGCAGCCAGGGCAGCGATATCAGAGTCGCTAACCCAGCCCGAACGCAGATTGACGGTTACGATCTGCCCTTGTCGATTTCGGGTGGCGATCCCTCCGGCCCCGCCGATCCACGCATTAGCATCAATCGCCCAGCTTGCCTGTGCGATGAAAAGAGCAACCACGATGAACCGCACGATCAACTCCTTCCCCGGCGCGCGGGTAACGCGGAATCGCGCTCGAAGGTGATAGCGCAACTTGGTAGCGCGGCCTTCAATTCGGTCCAACCTTTCTCCGTAACCATTGTGTGGTAAAGATTCAGGACTTGCAGTCGTTCCATTGACTTGAGATCGGCCAGTCCTGCGTCCGTAATCTTGGCCATGTTCAGGTGTAACTCACGAAGTTGGGAGAGCGTTTTCAATACCTGAAGCGCCTTGTCGTCGACTGATGTGTAGTCCAGATTCAGTATCGTCAAGCCCTGGAGAGCGCCAAGCGCCTGCACTCCGTCATCGCCAACGCTTGTGCGCGCCAATTCCAGTTGTTTGAGATTCCGTAGCTCTCGAAGGCTTTCCAGACCCTTGTCAGAAAAGCGGCCGCTGTTCAGCCCGAGTTCCATCAAATTCGTCAATCCCGCCAAATGACGCAGGCCTTCATCGTCGATATCGGTGCCATCCAGCCTGAGCACTTTCAGCCTACTTAGCGTCTCGATGTGGCGCAGGCCATTGCTGGTGATATCGGAATAGCTTAGAAACAGCCTCTCGAGGCCGGGCATTTGCCCGATGCTGCCCAAACCTTCGTCCGTCACCGGCGCGCTGGTCAAATCGAGTTCGGTTAGAGAATTGAGGTCCTTCAGATGTCCGAGGCCACTTCCGTGAACCAGCGTTCCCGCCAAATGCAGCGATCGGAGCCGCTGTAACCCGCCCAATTGCTGCAGACCCGCATCGGACACCGTCGTGTTGTCGAGAATGACAACCTCAAGATTTCTACATTCCTTCAATGCCGCAAGGCCCTGATCCCCGGTCTGAGTACCGGCGAGGTCGAGCTTTTGCAAACCAGACAAGCCGCTAAGAAAACCAAGCTGCCGGTCGCTGACAAAGGTTCTCGCCAGGGAGACACCACGAATTTGACCGCCGCCAACTTCTGCCCGGCCCCCCAGCGTACGGATCCAACTGACAATCGACTCGACACCGGAGCCCGCCGGCCGCGAATTTTCGAGATTGCTCGGTGGCGGCGTTGAACTGCCCATGAACTCCACTCTGGCGCCTGGAATCGCAGCTCTCAACTCGTTCACTCCATTCTGCGTAACGCGGCTATAGCGGACATCGAGCCTCGTTAGTTCATGAAGGGCGCTCAGCTTAGCCAGACCTGAATTCGTGATATGGCTCCTGTACAGATTCAGCTCTTTGAGGTGCGGCATACCCCGCAAAACATCAGCTCCCGCATCGTCAATCTCTGCACCGAGCAGATTCAGCTTTCGCATAGCCGTCAATCGTCGAAGCGACTCGAGCCCTTGGTCCGTCACCCTGGCGCCATACAAATTCAGTTCTTCGAGCTGAGTCAATCCGCTCAAATGCTTCAGGCCTTCGTCAGTAACAGGCGTATTGCGGAGATACAGACGTTGGAGCTCTTTTAGTCCGTCCAGAGCCTTCATGCCCTCGTCGGTAAACATGGAGTCATTAAGATCTAGCGACCGGAGGTGAACGAACGGTCTCAGGTTGGGCTTTTCAACCCGTGATTGCGCCAGCGAGAGTTCCTTAAGCTGCGTGAGCGTAGATAGTTGCGCGATCCCCGCATCGTTGACGTTATAAGTGGGCAGAAAATGGAGACTGAACGAAAGCCGCTGGAGATTTTTGAGCCCGGCAAGATATTTCAGCTGCTCATTCGCATCGAGCGGACTGTCGGAGCCTGGCGTCCAACTTGCGCCAGGAAGGAAAAGCGCCCGTAAAGCTGTAGCTCCACTGACGATCTTCAGATCCCCGGGATCGATGATTGTGCCAGTCAGGTCCAGCGTCGTAATTTCAACGGGTCCAGAAGGTAATTGCAGAACATCGTCGATCACATTTTTGCTGCCATTAAGCGTAACCCGTCCGCCCTGACGGATGGCCCATTCCGCAACCTCGCGTTGTGTCGCCGCTGAAAGAGCGCTGGCAAGCGAAACGATGGCACACAGCCAGCGAAATCCCTGCCAACTGGCTCTTGAAACGAGCCGTGTTCGGTTATTTTCAGTCATTCCGGCTCCTGGTCCGATAGTCGCTCACTTCCGAAACCAAACGAAAGACAGTGAAAGATTCTGTTGACAGACATTGTAAATCTTCGATAACATCTCCCAAAACCGGCTGTCTGTACAGAAACCTGATCGACCGAGAGGTGCTTCATGTGGGCAAAGAGAAGTGTTGTTTTTCTTGCTTTGACGATAGGTGTTCTTTTAACGGTCTCGCCACTCAAAGCCCAGGTTGACACGGCGACGATCGTCGGAACTGTGCAGGACGCGAGCGGGGGTCTCGTAGCGGGAGCGACGATAACAGCCACCGATATGGGAACCGGCATCGAGGTTTCGACGCGAACGGATTCCGCAGGCACCTACGTTATCACGCCACTAAAGGTCGGCCGCTATACCGTTACGGCTGAATCCAAGGGTTTCAAAAAGGAATCGAATGTCGGTATCGTTCTCCAGGTGCAGGATCGTCTGCGGGTCGATTTCACGCTTCAGGTCGGGTCGGTTACCGAAACCATCAACATCCAGGCTGAACCAACTCTTGTACAGACCGAATCGTCAGCGCTTGGGGACGTTGTGGACAGCCGCAAGATCACGGCGCTTCCGCTCAACGGCCGGGACTATACACAACTGGCGACTCTCACTACCGGGGTCGTGAAGATTACCGAAAACGGGGGCGGGATAAACGGGGCCACGAGCGCCAGCAACGGTAACGCGGGAGGAGCCTTTGCTGTAAACGGGACCAGAGGCAACCTGAACAATTTCATGCTCGACGGCATCGACAACAACTCGAATGACAATGCCGGTAACATTCTTAAAACGAACGTCGATGCGATCGAAGAATTCAAAATCCAGACGAGCAACTACTCGTCGGAGTTTGGCCGCAGCGGAGGCGCGGTCATTAACGCCACCATTAAATCGGGTACAAATGCCTTTCACGGCACGCTGTTTGAGTTTCTGCGTAACTCCGCGATGGATGCCCGCGGTTTTTTTGAGCCGTCCGATCAACCAAAGGCCCCATTCAAGCAAAACCAGTTCGGGGGAACACTCGGCGGCCCGATCAAGAGGAACAAGCTCTTTTTCTTTGTCGACTATCAAGGTACGCGAGTAAGTGCGGCAAGGACCAATATAGTAACCGTGCCCACTCCTGCCGAGATCGGCGGGGATTTCAGCGCACTTCTTGGAGACCAGGTAGGCACGGACGCGCTGGGACGCCCGGTGTTTGAGAACGAAATCTTCGATCCAAACTCGGTACGTCAGGTGGGCGACACGGTCGTGCGAAACGCTTTCGGGTTCGATCCGGTCTCCGGCTTGCCCATTCCCGGACAAGCGAACATCATTCCGGCATCCCGATTTGACCCGATCGCGCACAACGTCGCAAACCTTTATCCCGCACCGACCGATCCAACTGCGTTCGCCAACAATTACAGAGTGAATTCACCCGGCCACGACACCATAGACCAGATGGATGCGCGAGGCGATTACAACATTTCGAGCCGCCAGCAACTTTTTGGACGCTTCTCGCTGAGCGAGCGTACGAGATTTCAAACGCCTCCCCTTCCCGGCCTTGCGGATGGCGGTAGCTACTCAACCGGCAATTACCTGGAGGACACACACGGCGCGGCTCTGGGTTATACCTTCACCGTCAGTCCCTCGATGGTGAACGAATTTCGGGCCGGATTCAATCGGAACCACTATGACGACAACATTCCAGCTTACGGGCAAAACTATCCGCCCGAAGGGTTGGCTGTTCCGGGGGTGCCGAACGATCCTAAGATAAACGGCGTCACCCTGTTTCAGCCCAGCGGTTACCAGAGAGTCGGCGAGCCCGGCTATACACCCACCATCAGCACCAGTCAGGAGATCCAGTTTGGCGATACGTTAAGCCTTGTGCGCGGGAGGCATACGATCAAGCTTGGCCCACAAATCCGGTTCAGCCAATTCGATCTATTTCAGGTCGGCCAGCCGCGGGGCAGATTTTCCTTCTCCGGGGAATTCACCTCTAGTTCGCCGTCGGCCGGGGACGGCAGCGGTAACGGCCTGGCGGACATGCTGCTCGGGCTTCCATCGACTTCCGTCATCTCAACCTTGACCGCATTTGAAAACCACCAGAACACATACGGCGGATTCGTTCAGGACGATTTCAAAGTGAGCCCTACGCTGACATTGAACCTGGGATTGCGTTACGACTACACCACTCCGATCGTTGAAGGGAACGACCGCCAGAGTAACTTCAATTTCGCGACCGGGCAGATTATCGTCGCTAACCAAAACGGCGCATCTCGCGGGTTGGTGACCACAGACAAAAACGATTTTGCTCCTCGCCTGGGCCTGGCATGGAGCCCTTTTAAGAACAACAAGACTGTAGTACGAGCGGGATATGGACGGTTTTTCAGCTATCAGGAAATTCGTACAGGCGACCCGCTGCAACTTGCCTATAATCTTCCCTTCTTTTTTGAGCCGAGCTTTGTGAGCGACGGTATTACGCCGATTCTGACCGTTTCCGGGGGCTTCCCGCCGCTCGACGTCAACGACGCGAAGTTCGCCGGCGTAACAAGCAACGACTCCCGTCTCCACGCGCCGGTTACTGACGAGTGGAACTTTAACGTCCAACAGGAACTGCCTGCGAATATCATGTTTGAGGTTGCCTATGTGGGCGCGAAAGGGACACATCTACAGGTTCTGGTAGATCACAACCAGGATCCAATTCCCGGACCAGGCGATGTCCAGTCGCGCCGTCCCTATCCGCTGTACGGTCCGTTCACATCCATCGAGAACCATGGAAACTCCACCTATCATGCGTTGCAGCTAAAGGCGGAGAAGCGCCTGTCTGCGGGCTTATTGTTCTTGACCGCATATACCTACGGCAAATCCATTAATGACCAGCCGGAAATCTGCTGCTCCGGCCCCTGGCCTCAGAATTCGTACAACCTACATGCGGAAAAAGGACCTTCGGACTTCGACAACCGGTTTCGCTGGGTATCAAGTTTTGATTACGAGCTGCCGATCGGTAAAGGCAAGCGATACGTCAATTCGAGCCGCGCAGGCGATCTGATCCTGGGCGGCTGGCACGTTGGGGGAATTATCACCTTGCGAACAGGCTTTCCCTTCTCGCCTCTGATGGACTACGACCCGTCCAACACGGGTTCGAATGGATTTCTGCGCACGGACCGCACTGCCGACGGAAACCTGTCTAAAGACAAAAGGTCACCCGACCTCTGGTTCGACGTCAATGCGTTTCCGTTGCCGACGGGCTACACTTTCGGCAATGCAGGAAAGAACATTCTGAACGGACCTGGAGGAGTAACCGCTGACATGTCCGCCCGCAAGATCTTCAGCCTCACAGAGCGTTGGAATTTGGAGTTCCGCGCAGAGTTCTTCAACACGTTCAATCATCCGGTATTTACGCAACCGGACAATTTCATCACGGATGGCCCCGGTGCAGCGGGCGTGATCACATCAACAGTGATTCCGCAGCGCCAGATACAGTTCTCGTTAAAGCTGCTATTCTGACTGGCGCGTCATCCGCTGCCTGTCATCGCCGGCGGGACCATCCCAGCAAAACGCCACCTGTCGAGCAGCCAAACAGCATAAGAGATGCAATGGTTAGCGGGAGAGGAAGAGGCAAATTACCGAACAATCGGGGTGCCCAAACGAGGATTGCGAGGACAACGAAAGCAGCAGAAATGACCAAGGAGGCGATTCGCACAGTTTCGATGGCAAGCACGGAGCGTCGGGCCAACTCGCGCTTTCGTGCGAGCACCGAGCGCCACCAAATGAGTTCCGCTGAGGGCAAAGGCCAAGCATTCAGTTCGCGGCAAGCAGCCAGCTCCTCGACGTACAGACCGACAACGGCTTCGTCGTCCTGAAAGGCGTTACAGTTCATCTGCCTCTGAATCCTCCTTTCTTTAGTATTTCGGTTAAGCGCCCGCGAGCTCGCGCCAGCATGGGACGAATACTTGGAGGTCTTGCACCTATCGTCTCAGCGATTTCTTTGTGAGAGAATCCCTCGACGTAAGCCAGCCATAAGAGTTCACGTTGTCTGGGAGTGAGCTGGTCGAGGTAACGGGCGAAATCAGTCCGCTCTTGAACTCCCTCCGTGATATCGGAAAAATGTGCGTAGTCCGCTAACGGCGTGCCTTTTCGCTTTCTAACTTCGTCGTGCAGCAAATTCGTAGCGATACGAAAAAGGTAGTTTTTACGGTGCTCTGCCGTCATTTCAGCCGGAAGCCGCGCCTGCAAGAAATGAAGATACGTCTCCTGCAAAAGGTCGTCTGCCCGGGAGATGTCATTGAGCATGCGAAACAAATAGGCGCGCAGCGGCCGCGCTGTACGCTCATATAGGAGCCGGAACTCGTCTTCGGTGACTGTGCATCTGTCTTCCGTCCTGAAGAGGACAGCGGCCGCTGGCCGAACAAGTTCCATAAAGCGTGCCCGCCTTTATTTCGGCAGTTGCGAAGGCGCGAGCAAACCCCAGGATTTACTAAGAACGAAGGACGTTGTTGCGGAGATCAGGAAACCTGCGCCAATGGCAAGAGCAATGGCTCCCGAAATCAAAAGGAATTCGCTCGTGTCGGCGTTTTGCTCGAAACCCCGAACGATCAGCTCTGCAATTCCGACCAAGCTCAGTACGAATCCAGCCTGCATGGCGCTAAGGATTCGCGACCAGGGTTGGGATCCTTCATTGCCCGCTGATTCCAAGAATTTTTGGCCCGAAGGACTCTCAAGGTACGCTACAAGGTCCTGACTTGCGGCGCACTTATCGAGCAGTTTGGAATGGAGATTCGCTACTGCCCGGGATGCGTGGGCCTTCCGTATATTCGTGCTGATCGTATAGACGACCCAGCCAAAAGTTCCAAAGATTGTCGCCACTATCGGCACACCGCTATCCATTTCGTAACTCTCCTATGCTAATTACTGACTGGCACATCGGATTGTTAACAACGGATACGGAAAAAACTTCCACTGTGTTCAAAACCTTTCTAGGGCCGGATGCCGTGCCGCGATTGCCGGGGATGAAGGATTGCGCTCCAGCGTTGCGGCACCTTGCCGGCCAAGCCGTACAGGGAGAGGTGGCATTCCGGCAGCGTAGTCTGGTCTGAATTCCTATAGAATTCGGTTAACGCAGCGCAAATCTTGATCCAGACTGTATGCGACTCCTTCCTTTTCTCCTCTCCGTCCCGATCATGGCTGGCTCGCTGAGGGTGTACGTTGCGAACACGGACGGCGCGAGCATTTCCATCATCGACCCATTGGCGAACCGGACCATAGGCGAGATCTCCGTGTCCAAGAATCCTCACGCGGTCATTCTTTCCCCGGACAAGACCCGATTTTATGTGCCGAGCGAAAGCGAAGATGTGTTGGATGTGATCGACCGGCCGACTCTGAAATCAATCGCTAAAGTGCCGCTCGGCCGCCGACCGAACAATCTCGCCATTACCCGGGACGGACGATTCGTTTATGTTTGCATCAGACAGGAGTCCTGGGTGGAGGTTATCGACACGAAGCGCCTGGAGGTTGTGAAGAAGATTCCTGTCGGGCGAAATCCGCACAACGTTTATCTGATGCCCGACGGGAAACACATGCTCGCTACCTCAATGGGAGATTCAAAACTGACGCTGATCAATACACAGACTCAGGAAGCAGACTCTACGATTCCATTGCCGGGCGTCCCACGCCCCCTAGCTGTGGATGCCGGGGCAAAATGCCTCTTTATCCAGCTCTCCAATCTTCACGGATTCCTGGTCTTCGACTTCCCCGCGCGCAAAACGGTAAAGAGGGTATTGCTGCCGCAAGCACCCCCGGGTGTGAAGCCTCTTATTCCCGAGACGTTCTCTCATGGCATTGCCATTACTCCCGATCAGAAGGCCCTTTGGGTGAACAGTCTGCTGAACAATTCCGTTTCTGTCTACTCCCTCCCGGACTTGATTCTGTTAACCACTATTCCCGTAGGCCGTGGCCCAGATTGGATGACCTTTCTTCCCGATGGGTCCAGATGCTATGTCTCAAACGCCGGATCGAACAGCGTTTCCGTCATCGATGTCGCTACTCGTAAGGAACTTGCGCAGATTCCGGTCGGCAGAATTCCCAAGCGGATTATTGCAGCCGAAATACCTTAAGACCGGCGATACGGGGCTTGGCAGGGTTCGACACCGGATTCGCTCTAACTCCGTTTCGACCTGGATCTCTCTTTTCGAATAATGCCGCTGCCTTCCTGAATGACGATGAACTGGTTTGCCTCTACGGCCTTGGCGGATTCCCTCTGGCCGGCTGGCCACCGGACTTCGATGCGATCGGCCCGGACTGCTCGTCCGAGGCCAAAATGAAGCCGCAGATCGTTTTGAGAGTAGTAGCTGGATCCACTCGACACTTCGTCCACTTGCGCATGATCACCGGTCATGACTTGCACGCGCGCGCCAATAGCGCTGCGATTGGAACGGGTCCCGATGCACTTGATTAAGAGCCAATTGTTCCTGTTGCCGCCCTCGTTGCGAAGAATGGAAGGAGCGGCATCCAGGTTATTGATCACGATATCGATGTCACCGTCATTGTCCAGATCTCCAAAAGCGCAGCCGCGGCTGACGGCCCCAGCCTGAATACCCGGGCCCGCAGATGCCGATACATCTTTGAATCTGCCATTGCGCAGGTTCTGATACAACAGGCGCGGTTCTTTGTAGGAGAGATAGAGTCCGCGGCCGGCGATTTGCGAGTAAACGTGACCGTTCGCCAGAAAGATGTCTTTCCAGCCGTCATTATCGAAATCGAAGAACCCGGCACCGAACCCGAGGTATTTCCTGTTGATACCGAGGCCTGCTTCCAGGCTGGCTTCATGGAACGTACCATCACCGTTGTTACGGTAAAGCGTAGTGACCTGGTCTGAGAAGTTCGTGCGGACGATGTCAAGCCAACCGTCGCCGTCGTAGTCACCAACGCCTACGCCCATTCCGGAGAGCGCCACTCCGTTCTCGTCAAAAGCGCATCCTGCCGGTACTGCGATCTCGCGAAACGTTCCATCGCGATTGTTTCGATACAGCAAGCTGGGCGCGCTGTCACTAGCGACATAGATATCAGGCCAGCCGTCGTTGTCGAAATCGGCAACCGCAGCGCCCATTCCATAAGAGCCCCGGGGACGCCAGTTCCGATCCACAAACTCCGGCGAGGATGCCCCGCGCGGGGTAGCGATTCCCGACTTCTCGGATACATCTTCAAATGTGCCGTTACCGCGGTTGCGATAGAGCAGATTCGTTCCGCCGGCAAAACCCTGAGGTCCGCACGGCACCGGAATATCGTTATACCGGCAATAAATCGCCTGCCCGGGGAGCGGCGCTTTCTTAGGGTCGAAATTCAGATAATTCGCAACAAACAGATCGAGATGACCATCGCGATCGAAATCGAGAAAGCAGCAGCCGGCTCCCCATTGAGTCCCGTTTTGAACGAGGCACGCCTTCTCGGTGACGTCGGTAAACGTACCGTCGCCATTGTTGTGATACAGCACATTGCGGCCCCAGTATGAGACAAAGAGATCGTCGAAACCGTCGTTGTCGTAGTCTCCCACGCAACATCCTTGACCCCAGCCTGAATGCGTCAGGCCGGCCTTTTCCGTCACATTCGTAAACGTGCCATCACGGTTGTTTCGGAAGAGAAAGCTGATAGGTTTTTTGCCGCCGTGGCTCTTCTCGAAAGTCGTTCCGTTTACAAGAAAGATATCGAGCCAGCCATCGTTGTCGTAATCGAACAGCGCGACGCCACAGCCCATCTCTTCCAACAGGAATTGTTTATTGCTTTCCGATCCCGACACGTTCTTAGCATTAGCAAGACCGGCTTGAACCGAGACATCCCGGAACGCGACGCTGGACGGATCCGGGCCCGGCACACGCCCGCCTGCGTATGAATGGCGAGCCGGCAGCCCCAGGCTCAACAGGCACGCGGACCGGCTCAGGGTTCGAAGGAAGATGCGGCGCGAGAGCGGGTTTCGCGCGCGGTTATTGTGCACGCTCACTCCCAGCCGGCCGCGCCGCTTGCTGCTGCACTGGACGATTTCCTTGAAGATCGAGATCACGCCGCTTCTTGTCGATTTCGTCGCTTTCCTGGTCGAGCCGAGTAAACTGAGCCAGCGCCTCCCGGCTCTCGCTGGTTTTACCGACTTTGCGATACAGCGTCGCCAAAACGTAATAGTAGGACGAAGCGCGGGAATTGATCTCGGTGGCACGTTTTGCGGAATCTACCGCAGCATCGAGCTGTCCCAATTTTTCGTATGCCTTGGCCTGCTGAAACCAGGCGCGATCATTCCTGGGGCTCAACTCGAGAGCGGCTTTGGCATATTCAAGCGCTTTGTCCGGTTGCTCGGTGCGGTTATAAAAGGCACTCAGGTTTACGTGCGCAGAAGCGAACCGGCCTTTACGCGATTCGTTCAGGTGGATCGCCTTCTGATAATCACCGACGGCCCCGACATCATCGCCCATAGACTCTGCTGCAAACCCGAGCGCATCCCACGCTTCTACAAAAGATGGGTCGATCCGAACGGCTTCTTCGAGCCGTTGTTTCGCAAGCGGCCAGTTGTCCTCGATGGAGAAGAGCTTTCCGAGATCGTAGTAGAGCTCAGTGGATCGTGGGTTCAGGCGGATCCCTTGCTCGAATTCAGTCCGGGCAGCATCGAAGCGGCCGATGATCATCAGATCGCGTCCGAGAATCTTGTGAGCCTCGGCATTCTTGATGTTTAACTGCAGGGACTTCGCGAGTGACTGGATGGAGTCGCCGATTTTCTGCTGCCCGAACTGGCTGTATCCGAGCGCATACCAGCCCCACCAGGAATTCGGCCGCAACTGTAGGTACTTGGTAAGGGATGACTCCGCATCCGAAAATCTGCCTTCGCGGACATAGTTTTCGACGATCGCTACTTGTTGCGGGTCATCGCCAAATTCGGTACGATTCGTGAGCCGTTCGAGATTCTGCTTCGCCACCATGTCGTCTGGATCAATTTCGAGCGCCTTGCGGAACGCGGCGACGCTCGCAGCGGAATCGCCTTGCCGGGCGAGGGCCAGTCCCAGCAACCGGTTCCCGGGTCCGGATTCAGGTTGAATCCGCAGCGCATGGCGGAACTTCGCAACTGCCTGCTCGATTTCGCCGCGATCGAGCGCTTCTTTGCCCTCGGCGAGATCGAGGCTGAAGTTTTGGGTGCGCTCGTCGGCCGCCACAAGCTCACGGCCCTTTTGGATTTCGGCAAGGGCTTCGTCTTTATGGCCCGCTCGCGAGAGCGCAAGACCGAGCTGATAATGCGCCTCCCCGACTGAAGGATCGAGCTTTATGGCAGTTCGGAGCTGATCGACTGCTTCTGGAAGTTCCTGCTTTTCGAGAAGCGCCTTCCCCAAAGCCAGATGAGCCCGCGCGAAGTCGGGGGCGGCGGCGATTACTTTTCGTAGCTCCTCTATCTCCTGTTCCCGTCCGTGTTCCGAACTGAGGCCGTAGGCAACCGCAAGATTGTAACGAGTTTTTGCCGACGAAGGATCGAGTTCCAAGGCCTTCTCCAGCTCGTGAATGGCACCGGGAACATCGGTGGGGGTCAATGCCGCGCCCAAGTTGTCGCGAGCCTCGGCCCAAGCAGGCGCAAGGCGCACGGCCTCGCGAAACGCGGCAATCGCGGCTTCGTCGTCGCCGCCTTGGGTCAGCACGAGTCCGAGATTATTCTGGGCCTCGGCGAAGCCAGGCTTCAGTCGTATGGCTTCGCGAAACTCGGCGGCTACCTGCTTCGAGTCGGCGCCGCCACGGCCCATCAACCGGCCCAGTACATTGTGAGCCGAGGCATCGCCCGGGTTCTTGGCAAGCGCCTGTCTCAGATCCTCGGTCGCTTTCTCCCAGGCAGGAACGGGAGACGAGGTCGCCGGCAGATTCAGCGCAGCTTCAAATTGCCCCAGAGCATGGGCGCTATCTCCGGAGGCCAAAAGCACTAATCCGAGATCCACGTAGACAGAAGGCATAGGCGGGAGCAGCGCAATCGCTCTCTGAAGGCTGCGCCGAGCCGCCTCTCTGTCGCCCATTTCCTGCAGGGCAGTTCCCAGGAATGCGTAGCTTTCCCCGGCTGCCGGATTTAGCTGTGTGCTTTTCTGAAGCTCGCCAACAGCTTTCTCCCTCGACCCGCTATACCAGAGTGCGACGCCAAGATTGTAATGTCCTTCGGCATAATTGGGACTCAGTGTAATGGCACGGTTCAAGTGCTCGATCGCGCCGCTCAAATCCCGTTTCTGGCCGAGAGTAAAGCCCAATGAATTTTGCGTCTCGGCATCCGCTGTGGAAGGCGTATGGCGATGGCTGGCTGCGATCTGTTTGAGCGTCTGACCGAGTCCATAATAGGCTTCCCGCAGTTCCGGGTCGATTCCGAGCGCTGTTTCGAAGCTGCTGACGGCAGCTTCCAGATCGCCACTTTGGCGGAGGCTCTGGGCCAGCTCATATTGCACTCGGGCATCTTTGGGGTACTTAGCCAACACCCATCGGAGTTCCTGGACCGCTGCAGAGGCATCGCCGCTCGCCCGCAAAGCCGAAGCCAGGTTCATGTGCGCCGCAGCATCTGCCGGATCGCAGGCGAGAGCTTTGCGAAATGCCCGCACGGACTCTTCTGTGTTGCCGGATTTGGCAAGAGTCGAACCCAGATTCGTCCATGCCCTCGCGAACTTTGGATCGAGCGCTACAGCCTTACGAAATTCTGTGATCGCGTCGAGCAGGTTCGACTTATCCGCAAGTGCAACACCGAGCCAATTATGCGCTTCTGCGGAATTTGGATAATTGTGCAAAATCTCGCGGCACTGAGTAAGCGCCTCATCTGTATGGCCAGCGCGAAGCTCGCCGATTGCCGTAGTAAGCCGCGCCTGAAGCTCAGATTGAGAAGTGGCGCGGCCACTCTTGGCGGCCGTGTCGGCACTTATGCCGATACTTGAAACCGATCCAGCCCAAACAAAAATCGCTGCTGCCAGTGCCCGTTTCATTGTTCCGGATCCAGCAGGCGTAGTTGGAGACGCGCCTGAGCCTCATCTTCCTTTTGCAAGGACCTCGCGATCTCGAGCTGTTTGGCCGATTCTTCCTTCTTGCCCATGCGGCCAAGCAGGAGGCCCAGTTGATAGTTTGACTTCACGGACTTGGGGTTCAGCGCGACCGCCTTTTCCAGGTCCCGCTCCGCCTCAGGATATTGTTCGGTTCTCATCAGGAGCATGCCTAACGCCTCATAGGAGGCGGCGTGATCGGGGTGCTTCTTAAGCAGCTCGCGAAAAATTCGCATAGCCTCTTCCGTGTTGCCGCGATCACGTGTAACCAGGCCCAGATAATACCAGGACGCAAGTTGCTTTGGCTCGATGCGCACGCTCGCTCGGAATTGCTGTTCAGCTTCTTCGAGTTTCGATTCGAGATAGTAAACGGAACCGAGAGCATAGTGCAATTGGGCATCGTTCGGCTTCTTTGCTACCAATTCTCGAAGCAGCCGCTCCGCGCTTTCAAACTGCTTTTTCCCAACACGGGCCGAGGCGAGCACGTATTGATAGGACACTTGTCCGGGGCGCAATTTGACGGCTCGGGCCAAAGCCGGTTCCGCATCGTCCAGCAGGTCCATTTTCAGGCAGGCTCTACCAAAGCCGAACAGGATATCGGGATCGTCAGGTTGCAGCTTCTTGGCTCGAATCCACCAGGAAAGAGAACGCTCCAATTCGCCACGCTGCTCCGCGATCGCCGCCGCTTGCCGGATTGCCGGAAGGAACTCCGGCTTAAGCTTCGCAACCGTCTCGTAGTTTTCGAGCGCCCGCCCGGAGTTGCCGCGCAACCAGTACGCCTCGGCCAGGTTCAGCCTGGCCCCTACAAGGCGTGGATCGAGATCCACAGCCTTCTCGAGAAATGTAATACTCTCCGCGAGGTCTTTCTGCTCCAGCTTTATTCCGCCCAGAAGAGCGTACGCCAGCGGGGATGTAGCGGAATCAGAAAGCGCCAGCTTGGCCTGAGCTTCCGCCTCACTAAGGCGATGTTGCCGGACAAGGTCACCTGCGCGTTCGAGCGCTTCCTGCGAGGTATCGGTTGCGGCGCGGAGGGAGACAACGGCAAAGCATAGCCCAATTCCTAAACTCCAATTAGGTCGCTTAGGCTTCCGGCTCCGTTTCAAATGTGATTAATAGTCCAGTCTTAATCCTAATTGAATCGAGCGGGGCTGGTTGCATTGCGTATTCACTTGCCCGAATGCTGAATCGCTGAAGTTGGTAAGCGGGTAACAGAAATCAACGCGATTAAAGATATTTCCGAATTGAGCCTCAAAGCGCACCTTGGCCCGCTCCTTAATGGGAAAGTTCTTGAAGATGCTCATATCCTCGTTATAGGTCGGAAAACCACGTACGGTTCCGTCATTGCGCGGGGCATTCCCGAATTTCAGCGGCCCCGGATCGATCCACGCGTTCTTGTTGAAATAAGACTCTGCATTCGGGTCAAAATTGCTTGTATCGATGACGCCCTTAGCGCCGGCCACGCGGTCTGGCCGTTTCTGGCCGTTGAACAAGAAGCCTCCCAGATCGTTGCTCATAGAGATGTTCAGCGGCCGACCGCTTTCATATCTCAAGGCGCCGGTCAGATTCCAGTCTGCTGCAACAAAACGCAGCACGCGTGATTGTGTGTTCTTGAGAAACGGAAGTTGCCAGGTGTAAGCCGCCAGGAAGGAATGTGGCACGTCGTCATCACTGTAGCCCCATTCCCCGCGCTGGGTGTCCACGGGATTCTGAATTCCTCCGTTGACACCGTTACCTGCCTGCGCGCTTTCGGCTCCGTCATTCAGAAGTTTTGAAAACGTGTAGCTCACCCGGAATTGGATGCCGTGCGCGAAGCGCTGTTCCAAGGTCGCCTGAAACGCGTGATAGATGCTCTTGCCCGTCGGCACGTTGCGATACTGAATGTTCTGGTATTGAGGAAACGGGCGCAGGGCCTGTGCGACGTTCCCCTCAAAACCAGCGTAGGGCGGGCTGATTCCCGCGGCCTTCGCTTCCGGCGAATTGATGTCGGCATTCAGCAGAGTTGCGCCAAGAGCGAGAATCTTGGGATCGTTCATATTTGCCGCTGGGCCAAGTGTCTGCCAGAAGTGCGTCAGGCGCGTCCCATGGTTGCCGATGTAAGAAAGATCAAGCAACATGTTCGAGGTGATCTGCCGCTCGACTGTAACCGACCAATTCTGGAACCGCGGCAACGTTTCGCCGTCTTTAGCTACCGCAAGCGGGGCCGTGCCATTGGCAAAGGTCGGATCTATGAACGGAGGATAGGTAATGAGGTTTTGGGGGAACCCGGAATCGAGATAAAACGCCGGGTGGAGGCCGTTGGTCAGATTCGGCGCTGTCGGGTTCGCTTGGAAGCCAATCGTCGGCTGGCTAATGAACTGATCGAACGCGACACCGGAATAATAGATGCCGTATCCTCCGCGAACGACATTCTTGTCGCCAACGCGATAAGCAAACCCAACTCGTGGTCCCCACGCGTCTTTCGAGGGATCCTCAAATGTTCGAGAACCGGTTCGCCCTGACCCTTTGCCGGCAAACACTAAGGCCCCGGGCAGCCCTCCGGCTCCCGGATTTTGGACCGAGGCATCGAACGTAGAATAACGATCATTCCATTCTTTTCTCGCGAACTGATAGTCCCAACGAAGGCCAAGCGTAAGCGTAAGCCGATCCGTCGCCTTATATTCATCGTTAATCCAGGGAGATGTGTAGGCTTCGCTGAAGACAGGGTAGACAGGAATGGTCTGCGTCGATGAATGCACCTGCCCCAAAAGGAACGATGCGAACGATTCGCCAGTCTGGCTCAGATTGTTGCCTTGGGCGTCATACCCGCCAGTCTCCAATCTGTTGAAGGCGAATTGCCCACCCTGTGCTCCGACTGCCCACCCTTCGAACGGGAATTGATGATGACGGTATTCGTAGCCGATTTTGATCGTATGCTTGCCCTTGACCCACGACAGATCATCTGAAAATTGCCAGCGGTTCGTAGTCAGGAAACCGAAGTTCCCCCAACCGTAGTCTCCGATCGAGTTATACGGAATATTTCCGGCAAAGTCGATTTCCGGAGGTCCAGCATTCTGATCGATGATGCCGCCGCGGTTCGCGCCCCAAAGCTTTTGTGGCCAGCCCACGCCGGCAGAAAGTGGATTGCCACCCATAAACCAGCGATCGTAGGCCACCGTCGTGTGATTGAGCAGGTTATTCGAAATGATCCAATCAAACTGCTGATGGAGGTGATGGGTGGCAATTCGCTGGTAGAACCCGTTGCCGTAGTACGTGTCGTTTTTCTGCGGTTCCGTTTCCCCGTCAAATTGGGTGAAACACCCAGCCACTTCTCCGCAATTGCGAATCGACGGCCGTTGGTTCCAGTAGAAGCTGGTGCTGCTACGCAACTTGGGCGAGATGTTATAGTCCAGCCGAATATCGATGGCTTTGGCGTTCAGTGCCCACGTCTGATCACCGGCTGGATTGCCCGCAACGTTAAACGCGAGACCTGGGCGGTCGGGGTGAACCATAAGGTTGGCGATCTGTGCGGCCACAGCGCTTCGCAAAGGATCGCCCGCAGGGATAATATTGCCGGCGTAGGGATCGCGTACCGGGACTCCGTTCACCAGGCGGGTGGTCGCTGGATTGAAAATCTCGCCCGCGTAAATCGGCCTGCCCAGTACGTCGGTCGCGATCTGGTCACGCGTAAGAAGTGCGCTGAAGTCCCCCGCTTTGAACGCATCGATTGGCGTGGTGTTCCCGAATCCGGGGAGTACGCCGGAGCGGAACTTCAGCCAGTCCAGGTTCGCAAAGAAGAAGAATTTGTTCTTGCCATTAATGACCTTCGGTATAACGACGGGTCCGCCCACGGTAAACCCGAAGGCATTATTGCGGGCCTTGCTGACGTGGTCGGGAAAGAATCCCCGCGCATTCAAAGCGTCGTTTGCGAAGTATTCGTACAAACTTCCATGAAGATCATTGGTTCCGGACTTGGAAGTGTATTCGATGAAACCGCCGCTCGTGTGACCGTACTGCGCTGAGTAGCTGGTACTGATCACTTTCATCTCCTGGATGCTTTCTACCGGAGGCGCGCTCTCATGGCTCTGCTGATGGCCCTCGGCATAGCCAAACGCGGCGCCATCGAAGAAGTTCTCGGTCGCCATCGTTTGTCCGCCATTGATGCGCGAGTTGAATTGGCTGCCCCGGAACATGGGGTCGCCATTCGGCTTCATCGGCAGAAAGCCTGGCTGAATCTGCAACAGCGATTCGGCCAGTCGGATATCTGCTCCCATCACGACGGGAAGATCGCGATAGTACTTCTCATTGACTGTGGAACTGACATCGGGTTGAGAGACGTTGATCATCTCGCTACTCGCCGAGACCTCAACCTTTTCGGAGATGGCTCCTAAGTCGAGGGCTGCATCCACACGCACAATCTGGCCGCCTTCGAGCAGGACGCCGGGCTTCACGAACGTTTTGAAACCCTGCTGTTCAACGGTAACGGTGTATGTGCCTAAGACCAGGGGCGGCGAAGTGTAGTCACCTGCCTCATTGGTGACCAATTTCGTTTCCACGCCGGTAGCGTCGTTCCGAATGGTGACGGTGCTGTTGGCGACGTGGTAACCGTGCGGATCGGTAACGACGCCGGTGATAACGGCCCGGTCGGCTCTTTGCCCGAATAACAGCCCGCCGAATATGCCGCTTAACAGGAGACTCGCAGCCAAATAAATCCGTGAACCAGACGCCATAGCGACACCTCCCCTAGCCCTTTAGTGCTCGCAGACGAATGACGCTTCCCTACATCCCCTCAACCCAGCGCAGTAGCCAAAGGTCAACCCAAAGTATTAGCTGAAAGCGCTTGCAGGAGACAATTACCATGGTTTGCGCAGTGTGTCAAGTACATTTGAGTTGCGCTGTCGTTAACATACGATCTGTCCGGTCGAATTCACAAATGATCTGTCCGCTTTAGAGAGCGGAGTGGAAAAAGGGAGGCTGGGAGTTGGAACCCAGCCGAACGTATTCCAGCTCCGAAATGGAGCGGATGATGAAACTACAAGAGGTGTTGTTGAGAGCCATGGCGAAGAAGATCACATGGTGGCAAGCGGCCGAGATCATCGGGGTGACAGATCGAACGATGCGGCGCTGGCGAGAGCGATTGGAGGAACACGGCTATAACGGGCTGGCGGATGGGCGCAAAGGCAAGCCAAGCTTCCGGCGTGTAGCGCTGAAGACCTGCGAGGAGGTGCTGCGCCTATATCAGGAGAAGTATTTCGATCTGAGCATGCTGCACTTTCACGAGAAACTGCGGGAGGAACACGGAATCGAGTTGAGCTACACCTGGGTGCAGCAGGCCCTGCAAGGAGCGGGGCTGGTAAAGAGGCGCGGAAGGCACGGGCCGCATCGCCGGCGCAGAGAAAGACGCCCGTTGCCTGGCATGCTGCTGCACATCGACGGCAGCAAGCATCGCTGGTTTAGCGATGAACGCTGGTACGACCTACTGGTAATTCTGGACGATGCCACGAGCGAGATCTATTACGCGCAAGTGGTGGAAGAGGAATCGACCCGCACGGTGATGGCGGCCTTGCGGGAGGTCATCGAACGCAAAGGCTTATTCTGTGCCCTCTATAGCGATCGTGGGAGTCATTTCTTTTGGACACCGAAAGCCGGTGAAAGGGTAGACAAGCAACGGTTGACACAAGTCGGACGAGCCATGAAGGAACTGGGCATACAGATGATTCCCGCCTACTCAGCGCAAGCGCGCGGACGGTGTGAGCGTAACTTTGGGACTTGGCAAGGGCGTCTGCCGCAAGAACTGCGACTGGCTGGCATCAGCAGCATGCAAGAAGCCAATCAGTTCCTGCGTGAGCGCTACCTGGCAGAGTTTAACGCCAAATTCGCCGTTCCCGCCAAGGAGCGTGGCAGTGCCTTCCGCAAGGCCAGTCGTTCGGATCTGGACTGGATTTTCAGCATCCAAACCGAACGCGTCGTAGCGCAGGACAACACCATCGGATTTCGCGACCAGGTCTGGCAACTCGAGAAAACACGCTGGCGCTATAGCCTGGCGGGGTGCACGGTAACCGTCTATGAGCATCTCGACGGGAGAATTTCGGTACGTTACGGCCCGCACCTCGTGGCGAGTTGGGACAAGAACGCCGCCGCCGGAACGCCCAGGCAGCGCCGTGGAAAAAGCGGGAGCCTGGGAGCCGGCGAAAACCAAAACCAGGTTTCCTCCGGCTCCCACCCTCCCTTGGAAATCTCGCACACACCGCGAGATTCCCACTTTTCCACCGCGCCGATCAACCCTAGGCATATTCAAAAGAAAGGAAAAACCAAGGCAGCTTGACCGGACAGATCGTCTGTTAATAAAACCGGACAAGTTCACTTGTTAACAACAGTACATTTGAGTTGCGCACTCCCCGCTTGGCGGACGAAATCGGCCCCTCGCCGGGGTACGAGACAAAACTGGGAATTTGTCGTTTATGTGATTTCTTTTACCCGTGGCCGAGACCGCACTTTTATGGTTTCTTTACCAAATTAACGTTTTTTTATCTTGACCCGGTTTCCTAGTGGTGTTGTACTAGAGCAAATACTACTGATCTATTAGTTCGTCCTCACTGCCTTCAAGGGACCCGGGGTTCAGGTGCGGGCGCGAAGCAACGGAGGCGCGACCCAAAGGCAAGAGCGAGCTGCCAGTCCCGGATTTGACCTCGAATTGACGGCAAACCCTTTGTTCACACGGTTGCCAGCCGGAGAAGTCTAGCCCGACGAGCTAATCACCCCGGCCCGAAACAAATCACCATACCGGCATTCGCCCGCAAAGGCGCGCGAATGCATGTGCCATCTGAAAAAGGAGAACAGCATGTATCAGAATCGGAACGCCCATGATTGGGTGGTTCATGAGTCAATAGGCAACGAACACTGGATCGGCCGCGAAAAACTGCTACCCCTTATGCTCCTCGCCCTGATGGCTGGCGCGCTCCATCCGATGGTGGCAGCTGCTGCCACACTATCGACGCCAAGCCATTCGACTACCATCGCCTTGACCTCTAACGATCGCTTCCTCGTTGTCGTGAATCGGGAGGCCAACAGTATTTCTCTCCTGCGGGTGCGAAACGCACTGGGCTATGACGTCCAAGTCAAAATAGCCGAGATCCCGGTCGGTCTCGAACCACGTTGCGTGGTTATCAGTCCAGATGACCGGTGGGCCTATGTAACAAACGCGATCAGCGGCACCGTTTCAATCGTTAGCTTGGAGCAGTACCGTGTGCTGCAGACAATTAAGGTTGGCACCGAGCCTCGCGGTTGCGCGTTGACGCCCAATGGCGCGTGGCTGTATGTAGCAAATCACACCCAGGGAACAGTGTCGATTATCAGTACAGCGTTCAGATCCGTCATCGGAACTGTGTCCGTCGGCCGCCATCCCATGGCGATCGCCGTTACCAACGACGGCGATAGTGACGATCTGGACGAAAGAGTCTTCGTTACGCAGATCTTCGCCGAACTCATACTTAATGGCCCGGGGGAAGGGCGCGATGTCGGTAAGCAGGGAGTGGTCCAGACGTTCCCGGTGGCCAATCCCAATTTGGTCAGTAGAATTACTTTGGCTCCCCTCGCGGATTCCGGCTTCACGTCCGACCGTACAAAATTTTGCCCGCACATCCCAGGTAACGAGGGCATCCATCCGCCCGACAAAACCAATCCAATCTTCTGTCCGGACCCGGGCGCGACAGTAGCAAATGACACGATCAAGAAGAACCCACAAGGTGTGTTCCCCAACCAACTCCTATCAGCTGTGATTCGGGGAAACCGCTTGTGGTTGCCCAATATCGGCGCGCAGCCCGAGCCCGTGGAGAGATTCGACACTAACGTGCAAGCGCTTGTCTACGCCGTGGATACAAGTAGTCTCACCGAGGTGCACGATGAGGCCGTCAATCTGAATGCGCAGATTGCCACGGAGTCTGTCCCGGCTAATCCCACGCACAGCCTGGATCATCTCTTCGGCAACGATATTGTCGCCATTGACGCGGGCCGTGGCGGCAAGCGATTTCTCATCGTGAGCCGGGGTGGCAACTATGTGCTTCGGGCTGGCCTCGATGCCGACGGCAAGCTTGACATCCATGCACCGGACGACGCCGTCCGCTTCCAGACGGGAAACTTGCCGAGCGGAGTAGTTATGACTAAGACAGATGGTGGCAGGCGCGCCTATGCCAATAACGAGGCCAATTTTTCAGTTACCGCCATGGATCTCGACACGAACACAGTGTTGGCCCGTGACATCCCCTCCAGTGAGCCTCCGGCGCCGGGAAGCCTGGAGCATTCCGTCATGCTGGGCAAAGTAGCGTTCTTCACCGCCCTCGGCATCCCTGACAATGGCATTTTCGGCACGCCTCTCCGCCAGATCGTCCCTTTGCATTTCCGCGGCAAGCAATCGAAAGAGGCCTGGAGTAGTTGTGGCTCGTGTCATCCAGACGGCTTGGCCGATGGCGTCACCTGGTTTTTCGGTACAGGGCCACGCCAGACGAAGCCGCTGGATGGCATGTTCGCCAAGGACAACCCGTCTGACCAGGCTCTTCTGAATTGGAGCGCAGTCCGCGGAAGTAATACGGACTTCAACAACAACTCGCGGGCCACGCAAGGGGGATGTGGTTTTGCCAGCGATATTACCGACCCCGGGAATTGCATCGCTAAAGGAAATACCGCAGCGGCGAACCTGGCCATCTACGACCACGGCATCACCATGGGAGGCAGCGACGCTCTCGACGTGCAGACCCTTTGGATCTTCGCCGCCGTCCGACCCCTGCTTCAACCAAAACCCAGCGATACGGCTGCTCTTTCCCGCGGGCGCGCCATTTTTGCGACTTACTGTGCCACCTGCCATGGCGGCGCCAAGTGGACCAAGAGCCAAATTTTCCACCGCGACAACCCGGCTGCCGTCAGCCAAAATGGCGCACCGCTGGATCCTGGCGTCGTCAATAACGCCAACGAGTTTCGATCGTTCACCTGCAACTCTCTAACGTTCGATTACCTGGAGCATGTTGGGACGTTCAATGTCAACAATCCGAAGGAGATCCGCGACCTCACTGGCATCACGGCGTTAGGCGCGGACGGCTTCAGCCCGCCTTCGTTGCTGAGCGTTCGCTATCATGCGCCGTACCTCCACCGCGGGCAGGCTCAGACACTTGCTCAAGTACTCCCGCTTCACAAACTGCCCACGTCCGGCAAGAGCATTACGGATACTTTGGCGGCTGCGGGTAAGTCAGCCGCAGACCTGCTGGTGTTCCTAAAGTCCATCGATGGAAGAACCAACCATCTCCGTTCTGAAGGGGACGACTTCAGGGATGCCTTGCGTTTGCAAGGGACCTGTCCGGCACAGACTACCTCGACACAGGTTACACGTGTTCCAAGGCTACGTCCTACTACGCAATAAACTTTCAACGCGAGTTGGCTACACTCGGGACTTCAACGAACCGTGTTGGCTATATGGTTCTTCACGCAAGGCGATAAGTCAACGCGGTTCGAATTGCCGGGGCTGCACATCACCGTCCTGATCGCGCATCCGACCTCTCACTGATCATTGCCTTGCGTAACCAGGCCTCGGCTAGACGGAGTTCGCGACGCACTACTTGCACGGGCATGGATAGCGCCATCGAGGATTCCTCGGCAGTCATTCCACCGAAATACCGCATTTGAATGAGCTGTCCCTTCTGTGGGTCGGTTTCTTCGAGTTGCTGTAAGGCGGAGTCGATCGCCAAAACGGATCGATCGGGTTGCAATTCCTTATCAGGTAGTTCGCCAAGCATGACTTCTCGAGCGCCATCGCGTTTTTTCGTAGCTCTGGATCGGGCCGTCTCCACAAGAACTTGCCGCATGAGCCGCGAAGCGATCGCAAAGAAATGTGCTCGATTCTCATAGGACGGATGCCGGCCCCTTGCCAACTTCAGAAAAGCTTCATGGACCAGGGCGGTTGTTTCAAAAGAGAGGACCGCTTCGCGCCGCAGATGTGCCCTTGCCAACCTTTTCAATTCCTCATACACCAACGGGATCACTTGGTGCATCGCATCCGAATCGCCGGCTTCTAAGCGTTGCAATAACATCGTAATCTGCATAGGCTAGAACCCCGCAGTCGAAATTCCGAGTTCCCGGGCGAGCTTCAGCTTGTCCGCGTATTCACCGATGTAGCTCCGGACGGACGGGTCTCGCCTGATCATTCCTCGCATGACCTCCAAACATGGCTGCATCCAGCGCCTGGCCCCGTATACATCATGGGAAGCCCAGGCTACCCGGGCCAAGCCTTCAAACTGACTGGCGCGGCACTCCAATAAGACCGTGTCTGTCGGATCCATAGCCAACGCACGCGAGAAGCCCTCTTCTGCTTCCAAAAATGCCGCTTGCGCTTTCGAAAGCCTTTTCTCTTCGATGTACGTCCATCCCAAATCCAATTGAACCTTGCCAAGCAGATACCAGTTACGGCGGCTGTTTGGATCGAGTAAAACCAACTCGCGTGTTACTTGAGCGGCCTTTCCGTATGTGTTGACTGCGGCGTTGAACCGCTTCATGGTGACCAATAAGAGGCATAGCCGGGTGGAATGAACAATAAAATCGGCTTTGCTTTGAATGTTTCTCGGATCAGCCTGCATAGCCTCCTCGGCTAAGGCAAAAGCATGCCGGAGGAAGGGAGCGGCAAGTTGCAGATGGCTTGTGTCGGTGACGCCGAGCCTGCGCTCAGATATGCCAACCGCGCTATTCGCGTTGAGAAGCATTATCCGGAATCGCGAACTATCCGGATGATGCGCCGATAGCGGTTCGATCAATTGCAGACTGCGTCGGGCGTGAATAAGCGCGTCGGAATAACGTCCGAGGTCAATGAGGAGGTCACAAAAGATGACGTGAGCCTCTGAAAGCAGAAAGGATACAGCCTCATCATTCGGCGCGGTGGCATGCGCCCGTTCGCCATAAAGAACAGATTTCTCCAGGCTCCTGAGAGCAGTGACGATCTGGCCGCCAACTTCCTTGCTCGTGGCGCCCCGCATGAATGCGGCGGTCGCTGCCGCGAGCCCATCCACGTTTTGTGGTTCGGCAGAGACCCACGCGTCGCTGAGGCTCATCGCCTCCTGCGCCCACCGCGTAGCTTCCCTTGCGTTGTGCTCGTCCTGATACCTGTAGCCCAAAACGGATGCGAGCTCTATATACTTGCGGCGGAGTGCCGGATTTTTCGCCCGGTCATCACCTAGGCGGCGGTGAATCTCGAGTGACCGAAGCAGGCTGTCTGTATCGCCTGGAGCCGTGCCTCCGCCCGATTGGAGGGATTCCTGAATACTCGCCAGACGCTCGTAGCTGTCAGCGATCTCTCGATCGAGCGTAGGATCGTATCGCGACTCCGCGGCAAGTTGCTTCAGGTACCGTTGACCTGTCGAAGCGACAAGATTCCGCGCACCGAGCGTCCCTGGTACATCGCGTATAGAACGCTCAAAATCGAATAGGAAGATATTCGCTAGATGCCGCACATCGCTGAATCGCTGTTGAGCGATAGCACGCTGATGATTGGCCATAAGGATTCCAGCCGAAAGGCCGGCCACAGTGAGGGCGATCGCCGCAGCCGGCAGCCAGTGGCGACGTAGAAGTTTTCGCGCCCGATACCAGTTATCGCCTTTGCGCGCCCGAATCGGACGTGCGTTAAGAAAATTCTCTAAATCTTCGGAGAACAGCTCGACCGAAGGGTATCGCTCCTGAGGCTCGCGGCGCAATGCTTTGATGAGGATCATCTCGAGATCGCCCTTCAAATCGGGAATCAGTTTGGAGGGCGGTATTATTTGGCCAGCGGAAGTTACCGCTGCCCTCGCGCCCGAATCGTCATCAAACCGATTCGGCGTTGAGCCCGTCAACAGCTTGTAGAGCACTGCGCCTAGCGAATAAATATCCGATAGCGTCGTTATCGGGCCGCCGGCCAGTTGCTCGGGGCTTGCATAATCTGGTGTAAGCACCCGCATGCTCGTCGTCGTTGAGTCGCTCGTCAAGTCCAACATCTTCGCGATGCCAAAATCCAGCAACTTCGGCTCGCCTTCGGCAGTAACAAGAATATTGGCTGGCTTCAGATCACGGTGGACTACGAGGTTCCGGTGCAGATATCCCACAGCGGCACAGATTTTGCGAAATAATGCGACCTTCTGCTTCGCAGCAAGTTCTGCGGCGTATAAATCGATGGATTTTCCGTCAATGTATTCCATCACCAGATATGGTTGGCCATCTTCTCGATGCCCAGCGTCCAGCAGTCTTGCAATATTTGGATGACTCAGGGTTGCCAGAATTTGCCGCTCTCTCAGGAAGCGCTGCCTGACAAGGAGATCATCCGAGCCTGGATGCAGAAGCTTGACGGCCACTCGCTGCGCCACTTCCCCATCCACACGCTTGGCAAAGTAGACGGCACCCATGCCGCCACGGCCCAACAGATCTTCCAGCCGATAGGGCCCACAGTGCATGCCCTTCGGCTCGACATAGGCTAGCGCCCATCCAGCTACCAGACCGATGTTTTTTTCGAGTGAAGTGCTGGCGCCCGAGTCGAAGGCTACCAGTGCCTGCACCTCATCTTGTGTGGCCGGCTCAATGTTCTGGGAGGCGAAATACCGGCTTCGCGCCTCAACAGGCATGTCAGCAACCTGATGGAAGATCTCTTCCACTCGAACTCTCCGTCCGTTCGAAATATCCTGATCAAGGCCCATTTCTCTCACTGACATTGCGATAAAGATGTTTGCCACGCTTTAAACGTTGTGAAAAAGAGCCAGGAAAGCCACAGATTAAACTTGGCAGGCGATCGTGCAATCAAGCACTTAGAAGGCGGAATACAAAGTAGTTACAGCTTTTTTACAGCTTTGTGAACGCGGAGCATGCTAACAGTTGTCGCGGGAAGTGGTTCTGTCCGCAATCTTGCTAAGTCGCGCCGTCCAACGCACAAGAGTAATTCCACCTGAAACTCAAGCGTCGATGCTGATGTAAAAACCGTGTCAACGTTTTCTAGATCCTCTAATCTTCGTTGAAGAATATCGCAGGTCCTAAGTAGAGGGCGCTGATGTCTCATCGCCGGCCTCCAAGAAACACGCGGTCGCGTCATTGACGACCGCGCTCTTGCATAAGCAAATCGAAAGAAAAGGAGATCGAAATGAAAGACAATTGCAATAAGAGGTTTTGGGGCGGCAGGGTCGCTCGCAAGGTTATTTGTGGTGGACTACTGGGGGTCTTTGCATTGGCCGCTTCCGGCATAGCCTCCGCGCAAGACATATCTCAAGACAAAGAAGCCGAAGTTACCGTCGGCGTGTTACCAGGTCCAACCACTCCTACCGACATTACGCCGGAGCAGGGAAACTCTGAATTTTTAGTTGGCCACGCTTTCGGAACCCAGGGCTATGTCTGTCTACCTTCGGGCTCAGGAGCCTCCTGGACTGTCAACAATGCCCGACCGGAAGCTACTCTCTTTACGAAGGTTTTTGGCGCCTCGGTCCAAATCATCACTCATTTTCTGAGCCCTGTTGAAAACCCAAATGGTGTCGGACCGAACCCTCCGCGCTTCGGCGACGCCACATGGCAGAGTTCCTTCGACAGCAGCAGGGTATGGGCCCAAAAGACAGGCTTCACTCCAGCGGGCACGGACGCGAGTTGCCCTAATGCCGGTGCGATTGATTGCCTCTTGCTGCAGACCATCGGGTCGAAACCGGGGCCAACGGGCGGCACGATATTGAGCAAAACCACCTTCATTCAGCGATTGAACACCAGGGGTGGATCGGCTCCAGCAACCGGCTGCTCCAGCCTCGCCGACGTCGGTAAGCAAACGCTGGTGCCGTACTCGGCCGACTACCACTTCTTCCGCGCGGACCAATAAACATCCGGGTCGGCTTCTCAGACACTCTTACTGCGCGCGCGAAGCCACATGGTTGTCAGTGATCTTCGCGTGCGCGCTCAACCAATTCCGGTTTAGCGTCTACGTCCCGAACTCCCGCCCAGGAGCGATCCCAGGAATCCGCGCACGATCTGACCTCCGATCTGCGACCCGACGGAACGCGCGCCACTCTTCACCATCGCTTCGAGAACGCCCTCTCGCCTGCCGCCACGCGGTCCGGTGCTGCCCAGAAGCAGGCCTCCAACTTCCGACCAAACCCCGCTCGCCTGGTCAGCCGGATGCGCTGCAGAGGAAGCGGGTGCCTGACCCGCAGCCGAGGCGCTCGGCTGGGTTCGTTTTTTCAGAAGCTCGTAGGCAGATTCACGATCAACTGGCTGATCATACACACCGGCAACCAGCGAATTCGCCATTAGGTTCTTGCGCTCTTCCGAAGAGATCGGCCCAATCTGACCCTGCGGCGGACACACAAGCGCGCGTTCGACGACTCCCGGCGTTCCCTTTTGATCCAGAAAGGAAATAAGCGCTTCACCGACTTCAAGCTGAGTGATTACCGTGGCAGTATCCAGCTCGGGATTGGATCGAAAAGTCTCCGCAGCGGCTTTTACTGCCTTCTGATCCCGCGGGGTGAAAGCACGCAAAGCGTGTTGCACCCGGTTGCCCAGTTGTCCAAGTACCGTGTCCGGCACATCTATCGGATTTTGAGTGATGAAGTAAACACCTACACCCTTCGATCGAATCAGACGAACAATCTGCTCGATCTTGGTGAGCAAGGCAGGAGGCGGATCGTTGAAGAGGAGATGTGCCTCATCGAAAAAGAAGACCAACTTGGGCTTTTCAGGATCGCCAACCTCAGGCAAAGTTTCGAACAGTTCAGAAAGCAACCACAGCAGGAAGGTCGCGTATAGTTGCGGCGATTTTAGCAATTTATCCGCGGCAAGGAGGTTGATCACTCCGCGGCCCTGACTGTCCGTTTGCAGCAGGTCATCTATGTTCAGGGCCGGTTCACCTAAGAACTGATTTGCACCTTCGTTCTCGAGCGCGACGACCCCGCGTTGTATGGCGCCGATGCTGGCCGCAGAAATATTGCCATACTCCGTCTGATACTGCTTAGCCTGGCTGCCAACGAACTGCAGCATGGCCCGAAGATCTTTGAGGTCCAGCAACAACAGGCCATTGTCGTCGGCGATCTTGAAAACCAACGACAGTACGCCGGATTGAGTGTCATTTAGATTGAGTATCCGGCTGAATAGGACGGGCCCGATTGCAGACACCGTGGCTCGCACGGGATGGCCCTCCTCGCCGAACACATCCCAGAACGTTACCGGACAACCCTCGAACCGAAAATCCTGCAACTGGAGTTTCTCGACTCTGGCTTTCAGCTTCGGTGTTTCCGTACCGGGCTTGCTGATGCCGGACAAATCACCTTTTACATCCGCGGCGAACACCGGAACTCCAATGCGGCTTAGACGTTCCGCCATGACTTGCAAACTGACGGTTTTGCCGGTGCCCGTTGCGCCGGCGACCAGTCCATGACGGTTCGCAACCGCTGGCAGCAGATACAGCTCGTGCGTTCCCTTTGCAATCAACAAAGCTTGAGACAAAGGTTACTCCTCCTCGCATTACTGTACTGATATTTCATGTGCACCGGATAGATATCGGAACTCTCAAATTGGGGAAGATAAAGTAAGCGCTACTCGATTGGACAGGTTTTTCGCCCCGTATCGGCAATACTCGCAATCAACCATTTCCCGTCCGTCCGGATGAGGTTGAACAAATCTGTTCCGCAGTGGTCGACCTTACCGTCGACCAAAAACTCGAAGGGAGCCCAAACAACTGCGAGATCGTTATCAATCCGTATCAGGGGATCACGAATGCGCTCCTCGATGTGCGTCGTCCCCGGCCTTCCGACTCGTGCCGCAAAATCCTCGAATGTCATCTGGGTGGGTCTGCCGCCCCGCATCAGCACCATCGTGCCGCCGGGCAATAACGGTTCCTTGATCGCCGCTGTATCACGTTTCGCCATGCCGTCAAACATGGCCCGCACAGGCGCAAGGACCATCTGTTCCTCCGGAGTGGCAGCATCCAATGAACTTGTGACACCGGTAGTCATTACTGTCATCAGGAAGGTAACGCCCAGCCGTCGAAAGAATTTCATGCCTCCCGATTGTAGTGAAATGCCGATGTGATAGCCAATATCGATATATGACACGAAGGGACAGTCTCGTTGCCATCGCCACTCCGCTTGCGTCCGGGCTCGTACTCAGCCCACCAGGTCCTTCTCGCAAGCTGAACGTCGTCTGTGTGGGTGCGCATCCCGACGATCCTGAAACAGGCTGCGGTGCCACGCTGGCCCGCTACTCGGCGCTCGGAAACAACGTTACTATCATCTACCTGACGCGAGGCGAGGCGGGCATCGAAGGCAAGACACATGCAGAAGCGGCGCGCATCCGGACTGAAGAAGCGTTAAAAGCTTGCCGGGTGCTCGGAGCAAAGCCGATTTTCGGAGGCCAGATAGACGGATCGAGCGAGATTAACAACGCCCGCTACGAAGCATTCGAACACCTCCTGCGCGCCCAACAGCCCGATGTCGTGTTCACACATTGGCCGGTGGATACGCATCGCGACCATTGTTCGGCATCTTTGTTGACGTACCAGTCATGGCACAGAGCCAATAAGAGATATGCCCTCGCCTACTTTGAAGTTTTAAGCGGTGAGCAGACGCAGCAATTCTCTCCGAACTTCTACGTCGATATCTCGGAAACATGGGAAAGGAAAAAACGGGCTTGCTTCATGCACGCCAGCCAAGGACCGTCTGAATTCTATCCGTATCACGAACAAATGGAGCGCTTCCGTGGCTTGGAGCATCATTGCAAACGGGCTGAAGCGTTTGTCGTGCATTCGCAGAGTCCAATGCTACCGCTAGCGTGGTAAATGTTCGTTCGCAGGCAACTCATACTTTTTCGCTACTGGCCGGAACCGTCCCGCATATTATGAAGGCTGATGCATCGCATTCTCAAGTTTGCGGCGAGCATTGGGTTGGCGCTGTCGTTCGCCCTCGCGGCCGACGTTTATCAGGTTGAGACGACGAGGCTGGCCGATCTGATGGCCTGGAGGCCGGGCGATGTCATCGCCGAGATCGGAGCCGGGGAAGGCCAGATGTCCTTCTCTGCGGCCGCCATGGTCGGCGCAACCGGGCACGTGTATGTGACGGAGCTCGATGATAAGAAGCTTTCTCATCTAAAAGAGGAAGTTCAAAGCCATAAGCTTCAAAACATCACTGTAATCAAAGCCGATCCTATTAGGACGAATCTTCCCGATGCGTGCTGTGAGGCTATCTTCATGCGCAGGGTTTACCATCATTTCATCAATCCGGCGCAAACAGATGCAGCGCTTTTTCGTGATCTCAAGCCCGGTGGTCGGATTGCCATCATCGATTTCCCACCGCGCTCAGGTCTGCCTCCCGTGGAAGGCGCTCCCAAAAATCACGGGGGACATGGTGTAGCCAGGGAAGTGCTCGAGCAGGAACTGAAGGCGGTGGGCTTTGAGGTCATTAGCCAGTCAAATGGCTGGCCTGAGCAAGACTACTGCGTGATCGCGCGCAAGCCAAGCCAGCGCGTTCAGTAACTTTCTCCCAGGACACTGCAGCACGGGGATTCTCGTCGTGACGATCTCATCACCCCGTCGACTGAAGTGCCGCGGTGGAATGCGATTGTGCCGGTTGCGAGGAGTTGACCGCAGCAAGCGAGTCGAGCAACAGATCCGCGGCGGCGCGCGCAAAGCTTTCGTCGTTGATATGCGCATCGAGTTCGATGAGTTTGACAGTCGGACTAAGCGTCTCTTTCAAAGCCCGGCGGTAGGCGGCGAGGGCCTCTGGCGAATAGAATCGCTCTCCTGCTTTGTCGATGGCGGAGACACCTTGCAAAGGAATCAGCACAGTCACGGGCCCGCCCGCCGAGTTCAGCTTGGCGGCGGTGATGCGTCCGATTTCCGCGCACTCGTCGGGCGTGGTCCGCATGAGTGTCACTGTGGCGTTATGAACATACAGAGTGCGTCCGTCAAAGTGACCGGGAACCGAGTCAATGGGCCCAAAGTTCACCATGTCAATCGCGCCGGGACAAACAACCTGTGGAATGCCCTTGAGACCAGCCGCCTCCAGGCGGTGAGGGCCCGCACTCAAAACGCCGCCGACCAATTCATCCGCGAGTTCAGTGGTCGTAATATCCAGGACACCCTCGAATGCGCCCTCTTGAATTAGCTGTTCCATCGCTTGTCCTCCCGACCCGGTGGCATGGAAGACCACTACTTCGTACCCTTTCTCTTCGAGGCGTCGCCGCGTGGCCGTCACGCACGGCGTCGTAACGCCGAACATCGTCGCGGCAATGGCCGGTCTCGCATAAGGCAGGTCCATCTTGTGGCGAGCGATCATTCCACAGATCGCTGCGGCGGCGTTGCTCAGGATTCGACGCGAGATTGAGTTTAAGCCGGCAATGTCAACGACGGAATACATCATGCAGATGTCGCTTGTGCCGATGTAAGGTTTCGTGTCGCCCGAGGCTAATGTCGAAACCATCAATTTCGGAAAGCCGACCGGTAGAGTACGCATACCGGCGGTAGCGATCGTAGTGCCGGCGGAACCGCCGAGCGATGCAACGCCCTGAATGGCGCCCTGTTCGAACAGGCGCCGGACGATCACCGCAACGCCCGTGGCCATTGCCCGGACGCTTTGTCCCCGGTCTCTCCGGGCTATCAATGCCTCGAGATTTTCGTTTGCCGCCTCAGCTACCATGGCGCGCGAGATATCAGGGGCAAACGGTGGATCCCCAAGTACACCGGCATCAATCACGAGCACTCCCAGGCCGCAGGACTTGATCGAATCGCATAAATAGGCAAACTCCTCGCCCTTGGTGTCCAGTGTGCCGATGACAGCAACCGTCTGGGACATCACTTGCCGTCTGTGGGTGAAAGAACGCCCGGCGGAAGAATCCGGCAATCCGGTAGTTGGCGCAAGAGCGCTTCGGGACCGGGTGGGGCATAAATCGCAATCAATTTCAAGGGCTCCCAACCAGTGTTGATGGTGGCGTGAAAGATGTCAGGTGGAATGTGAACCAGATCGCCAGCTCCGACTGGCTCCCAGATCTCGCCGCCGATGTCGATCATCTGCTTGCCGTCTCCCGATACAACGTACAGAATTTCCTCGGTTCCGGGATGATTGTGCCGAGCGTGGCCTTTCCCGGGCTGGAGAAGCACGACGCCCATGGTGAACCGCTCTGTGTTTGTCACGCGAGGTTCGGAGAGCCATTTAATCGTTCCCCAATCGAATACCTGTGTCTCTATATCGGCGGGTGAGACGAATCTCCGGCCGGGCACTTCAGGCATGACTGCTCCTTTCAATCGACAAACTCTTAAAACTCCTCACCTGCTCGGTAACCGCACGTTCAACTGGCAGGCGCTCCATGCTCGAGGCGCCAAAGAATCCGGCAATACCGCAGACGCGACTGAGTATGTACTGAACATCCTCTGGCTCGGCGAGAGGCCCGCCATGACAAAGGACCAGGATCTCAGGGTTAACTGCGACAGCCGCATTGTGGATCGCCTGAATTCGGGAGACCGATTCATCGAGAGTTACGGCCGTTGTGGCGCCGATCGTCCCTTTGGTTGTCAATCCCATGTGTGCGATGACAAGGTCGGCGCCGGCCCGCGCCATGGCTCTCGCGTCCTCCTCATTAAAGACGTAGGGGCAGGTGAGCAGATCCAGCTTGTGAGCACGAGCGATCATGTCGACCTCCTGCGCGTACCCCATTCCGGTCTCTTCGAGATTCATGCGAAAGACGCCGTCAATAAGGCCTACGGTTGGAAAGTTCTGCACGCCAGAAAAGCCGAGCTGCTTGAGGTCGCGAAGGTACACGTCCATAATGCGAAACGGGTCCGTTCCGCAAACGCCTGCGATAACCGGAGTCTTCGTGACAACCGGAAGCACTTCATTAGCCATTTC
>DATBHS010000131.1:0-7484 GCA_036557345.1 Bryobacteraceae bacterium | reverse complement strand
ACTTGGTCGCGATGCGAGATGCGCGCAACATCCTGGTCGATAATCGGTCCGTCGTCTAATGCTTCCGTAACGTAGTGGCTCGTTGCGCCGATCAGCTTTACTCCGCGGTTGAATGCCGCATGGTATGGGCGCGCGCCGATAAAAGCCGGCAGGAACGAGTGGTGTACGTTAATGATCTGCTCCGGGAATTGCCGAACGAATTCCGGTGAGAGAATTTGCATGTACCGGGCCAGCACAATCAGATCTATCGATTTCTCTCGCAAGAGTTGAAGCTGAGCTTGTTCCGCTCCTCTCTTCGATTCGGGGTCTAACGGAATGTGACGGAACTCGACGCCGTAGAAGCGTGCTAAAGCTTCTCCGTCGGGATGATTGCTGATTACCACCGAAATCGAGCAGCGAAGCTCACCGATTTGCTGCCGGTGAAGAATGTCCATCAGGCAGTGCAGATGTTGAGATACGAAAACTGCGGCCCGTGGGTACTCCGCCATAGACACCAGCTTCCAGCGCATCTGGAGATCCGCTGCCAGCTTTTCAAACTCCTTCTGGAAGGGCTCCACGTCGAACTCGGCGAGCGGCCATTCGATGCGCATAAAGAACAGGCCAGCTTCGTGGTCCTGGTGCTGATCGGCATGCATGATGTTTGCGCCATGCCGGTAGAGAAGGCTCGAAACTCCCGCTACCAGCCCTTTGCGGTCAGGACAGTGTATGAGCAGGACGGCCGTGTTACTCATAATTGAAGTCAGATTATCTCGAATATGTCTCCGGTTTCTATTTTGTGGGACCTGAGCGGAAATTGTATCGGAGCAATCCAGGGAGGGTTTCTCAGTGCAAATTGCGCACAGCATTTCTGTGCTTATAGGGATGTTGCCTGTTTTGGCGCTGGCGCCAGGAAGCGTGCCACTGCCATCCCCGCCGAAAGCTCATGTCGATCCCGTCGCGGAAACGATTCACGGCGTAACCATTACAGACAATTACCGGTGGCTGGAAGAGCAGAACAGTCCTGGTACGCGAGCCTGGATTGCCGCCGAGCAGAGGTACACGGCGGAGTTCTTTGGTTCCCTGCCGCAGCGCGCAAATATTCGACAGTCGCTGGCAAAGTTCGAACGCCTGGCGACCAGGAGTGTACCGGTCACAGCCAGCGGCAAGTACTTTTTTACACATCGTGGCTCCGCGGAGGAGCAAGCTTCCCTTTACATGCGGCATGAAGCCGCCGGGAGCGATGAAAAGCTAGTCGACCCGAACGCCCTGTCGCCGGACCATTCCGTCTCTGTTTTAGTTGGCTCCGTCACTCGGGATGGCTCGATCCTGGCCTACGAATTTCGAAAGGGCGGGCAGGACGAAACGGAGGTCCACTTCCTTGATGTGAACGCGAAGCGCGACTTGCCCGATCTTTTTCCGCGAGCGAGGTATGGGTTTGCCGGAGATTACGCATTCACGCCCGACTCGCGCGCGATCTATTATTCAAAATGGTTAACCGAGGGTTCTCGGGTGTACCGCCACCAGTTGGGGACCCCGGTCTCAAAGGATAAAGAAGTCTTCGGAGCCGGCTACGGACCCGATTACAGTACAAGCTGCATCATCACCTCGACTGGCAGATATCTGTTCTGTGAGGCTGAGCGTGGAGCGGCAACGACCGAAGAGGATTTTTACGTTCAGGAACTGGGTAGGGACACGGCGCCGCGCGTGATCGCAAAACACGTTCCGGCCGTTCTCGACGTCGAAGCATACCGCGATTCGATATACCTGCTTACGTCCTCCGGGACACCTAACGGCAGAGTTGTCGAGGTTGATCTGGACCGGCCTGCGTTGAGCGATTGGAAGGAAATTGTTCCACAAGGACGAAATCCGATCACCAAAATTGCGGTTGCGGCGAACAGGCTGTTTGTAACGACGCTCGAGGATGTTTCAGAACGCCTCCACGCGTACACGCTCAATGGCAAGACATTGACCGGGATCAGGCTGCCCGCGGCGGGAACGACCGGGGAAGTGCGAGGCGAAGAACAAGGCCCCGAGGCCTTTTTCTCATTTTCTTCCTTTGCTTACCCGAACGAAATCTTCAAGGTTGCGGCTGATGGCTCGACCAGCAGTTGGTGGCGATCGACTGTCCCGCTCCGCGCGGACGAGATTGAGGTGAAGCAGGTCTGGTATGCCTCGAAGGACGGAACAAAGATTCCGATGTTTATTGTCGCGAGAAAAGGGCAAGAGCAAAGGAACAGGCCGGCGCTTCTGACCGGTTATGGCGGCTTCAATATCGCGCTCACGCCGCGTTGGTCTGCGGTTACAGCGTGGTGGCTGGAGCAGGGTGGCGTCTTCGCTTTACCGGCATTGCGTGGCGGAGGCGAATTCGGAGAAGCTTGGCATAAAGCCGGTATGCTTGACAAAAAACAGAACGTCTTCGACGATTTCATTGCGGCGGCCGAACATCTCATTCATTGCGGGCTGACCTCGAGAGAGAAACTCGCGATCGTCGGAACCTCGAACGGCGGGCTTCTCGTAGGAGCGGCGATGACCCAGCGGCCGGATCTGTTCAGGGCAGTTGTTTGCGGAGCGCCGCTGCTCGACATGATTCGCTATCAGAACTTCAAAATCGCGAAACTATGGGTCCCGGAATACGGATCGTCCGACGATCCACAGCAGTTTTCCTACATCGTGAAATATTCCCCATATCAGCACATCGAACGAGGCGTCAAGTACCCGGCTGTCATGTTCTGGACTGGGGACAATGATACGCGTGTTGATCCCTTGCACGCGCGAAAGATGACGGCCTTGATGCAAGCCGAGGCTGGGGGGGAACGCCCGATCCTGATCCGGTACGACACCTTGACCGGCCACAGCGGTGGAAAATCCGTGGATCAGCAGCTGGATTTCGATACGGATCTGTTGGCGTTTGTGAAAAGCCAGATCGGCTAGAAGAAAATAGCGCTTCCTTTATCCTGAAGATTGCAGGAAACAACATGGCTACGACTGTAATCGGAGCGCGTGAAGTGCGCCCGGCACGTTTCTGGGCGTCGACGAACGGGAAGAAAGCGGTTATGGCGGTAACCGGCGTCGTGCTTTTTCTGTTCATCATCGCTCACGTACTCGGAAACCTCCAGATATTTGCAGGCCCGGCGCAACTAAATGGCTATGGCCGGTTCCTGCACGACGTTCCTGAGCTTTTGTGGGCAGCGCGCGGCGTTTTGATCGTCTGCGTGGTGCTTCACATCTGGGCGTCTGTGGCGCTTGCGGTTCGGAAGGTTGAAGCACGCCCGGTTGGCTATGCGAAACGCGAGAATGTCGCGTCGAGCTATGCTTCGCGCACCATGTACTGGAGTGGGCCGATTATCCTGGCCTTCGTTATCTATCATCTCCTCCATCTCACGGCCGGCGTCATTCAGCCAGGTGGGCGATTTATCGAAACGGATATTTACCATAATGTCGTTACCGGGTTCCGGGTCTGGTATGTGTCCGCCTGGTATATCTTTTCCGTGATTCTGCTGGGCTTCCACATTCGCCACGGCGCCTGGAGCATGTTTCAGTCGCTGGGTTTTAACCACCCGCGTCACACGCCGGTCCTGAAGAAGGCGGCGCTGATGCTCGCGCTGGCGATCACAGCGGGTTACGTTTCTATCCCGATCGCGGTGGCGACGGGTCTGATCAAGTAAATGGAACTGAATTCGAGAATCCCTTCCGGCCCGATCGAACAGAAATGGGACAACGCGCGCTTCGAGATGAAGCTGGTGAATCCCGCTAACAAGCGGAAGCATTCCGTCCTGGTTGTCGGTTCTGGACTTGCGGGGGCATCGGCCGCAGCAACGCTTGGCGAACTGGGCTATAAAGTAAGCTGCTTTTGTTTCCAGGATTCGCCGCGGCGGGCACATTCCATCGCCGCGCAGGGAGGCATCAATGCCGCCAAGAACTATCAAAACGACGGAGACAGCATTTACCGGCTCTTCTATGACACGGTAAAAGGCGGCGATTTCCGGTCCCGAGAAGCCAACGTTTACAGGCTGGCTCAGATCAGCGTCGAGATCATCGACCAGTGCGTCGCGCAGGGCGTTCCCTTCGCGCGCGAATACGGCGGCACGCTGGCAAACCGCTCGTTCGGCGGCGCTCAAGTCTCCCGAACTTTCTATGCACGCGGTCAGACCGGCCAACAGCTTCTTCTTGGCGCATATCAGGCACTCGAGCGCCAAGTGCAGGCCGGGACTGTCCAGATGTACCCGCGCACCGAAATGCTGGATTTGATCGTCATCGAAGGGAAGGCGCGGGGTATCGTGACGCGTAATCTCGTTACCGGCGAGATCGACACGCATCTTGCTGACGCAGTGATACTCGGGACGGGTGGCTACGGGAATGTGTTCTATCTTTCCACCAATGCCAAGGGATCGAACGCCACCGCCATCTGGCGTGCGCACAAACGGGGCGCGCTGTGCGCGAATCCGTGCTTCACGCAGATTCACCCGACGTGTATCCCAGTTTCCGGAGATTATCAATCGAAGCTCACGTTGATGAGCGAATCGCTCCGCAATGACGGGCGTATCTGGGTGCCTAAGAACAACGGCGAGAAACGCCCGCCCAGCCAGATTCCCGAGGAAGACCGCGATTATTATCTGGAGCGCCGCTATCCGAGCTTTGGAAACCTAGTTCCGCGCGATGTTGCTTCCCGCAATGCGAAATACGTCTGCGATGAAGGACGCGGAGTGGGCGAGACCGGCCTTGGCGTCTATCTTGACTTTTCGGATGCCATTCGCCGGCTCGGCAGAAAGACGATCGAAGAGCGTTACGGTAATCTCTTCGACATGTATCAGCGGATCACGGACGAGGATCCGTACCAGGTGCCGATGCGTATCTACCCGGCTATCCACTACACGATGGGTGGGCTGTGGGTCGATTATTACTTGATGAGCACGATCCCTGGCCTGTTCGTGATCGGCGAAGCTAATTTTTCCGATCACGGCGCAAACCGTTTGGGCGCCAGCGCGCTCATGCAGGGTCTTTCAGATGGTTACTTCATTGTTCCGTACACGGTGGGGGACTACCTGGCGAACAACAAAGTGACGCCTGTGAGCGGCTCCGATTCCGAAGTCCGCAACGCGGTCGCTTGCGTACAGCAAACGATTCAAAAGTTGCTCTCGATTAACGGCAAGCGCACGGTCGATTCTTTCCATCGCGAGTTGGGAAAGATTGTGTGGGAGTACTGCGGGATGTCCCGCACCGCGCAGGGCTTGGCGCAGGCGATTGAACAGATACGCGAGCTGAGGGAGGAATATTGGGTGAATGTGAAGGTCCCTGGCAGCGCGGGCGACTTGAACCAGAGCCTAGAGAAGGCGGCCCGTGTCGGCGATTTCTTCGAGCTGGCTGAGCTAATGTGTATCGACGCTCGCGAACGTAACGAATCGGCCGGGGGCCATTTCCGAGAGGAGTATCAGACTCCGGATGGAGAGGCGCAGCGCGATGACGAAAACTACGCGTACGTCGCCGCATGGGGCTATCGAGGATATGGAAATTATCCGGAGCTGCACAAGGAGCCGCTCGAGTTTGAGTATGTACATCCGGCGAAACGGAGCTACAAGTAAGTGCGCGTCCGGTTGAAGATTTGGCGTCAGAGCGGCGCGGTGAGCAAAGGCAAGTTCGTCAACTACAGCGTCGATCAGGTAAATCCTGACATGTCGATGCTCGAGTGCCTGGATGTGTTGAACGAGCAGTTGTCAGAGCGGGGCGAGGAGCCTGTCGCTTTCGAACACGACTGCCGCGAAGGAATCTGCGGTTCATGCGGGTTCATGATCAACGGTGTCGCGCATGGCCCGTTACCCGCGACTACCGTCTGCCAGTTGACCATGCGTCATTTCAAAGACGGGCAAGAGCTGGTGCTAGAACCATGGCGCGCGCGGGCATTTCCGTTGATTAAGGACCTGGTTGTCGATCGGCGGTCGTTCGATCGTATCATTGCGGCTGGAGGATATATCTCCGTATCGACGGGCAGCGCGCCGGACGGAAATGCCATTCTCGTGGCGAAGGACGCAGCCGATCGCGCGATGGATGCGGCCGCGTGCATCGGATGCGGAGCCTGCGTGGCGGCCTGCCCGAATGCATCCTCCGCTCTATTTACGGGCGCGAAGATTGCCCATTTGGGGATTCTTCCCCAGGGGCAGCCGGAACGCGACCGCCGGGCCATCAACATGGTTGCGCAGATGAATGTAGAAGGCTTCGGCGGATGTACCAACATTGGCGAATGCACGGGTGTGTGTCCCAAAGAGATTCCGCTCGAAGTAATCGCCGCCATGAATCGCGATTACATACGAGGCAGTTGGCGCGAGCGCGACAAAATCGTCACGACGGTCCGTCCTTTCACCGAATGGAGCACAGGCTCAAAGCTGCAAATTGACGAGCAATCGCAGAGTTAGACCCTAGCGGTAGTTCCGCTCCCGAATAGTCGCGGCTCTGACGGCTAATCCGCAATGGTAATCGTCGGACGGGCTTTCTGCTTGGTCGCTTCGGCGCGTTCAATGACCGTTCGGGCCAGCTTCTCAAATGCTGTGACCTGCAAATTCGGTTCCTTCAGGGTGGCGATGGGCTGGCCCGAATCGCCCATCTCGCGTGTCTTCGGGTCGAGCGGGATTTCTGCGAGTAGCGGGACTTTCATCAACTCGGCAGTTCTGGCCCCGCCGCCTCTACCGAAAACGTATAGCCGTTCGCCGTTGTGCTCCAGGTAGCTCATATTCTCGACAATGCCGAGAACCTGTTCGCGTACCTGCTCGAACATGTTGACAGCTTTGCGTGCGTCTTCGAGCGCGACATCCGATGGAGTGGTCACGACAACGGCGCCAGTGAGTGGCGTGGTCTGAATCAGCGTAAGCTGCACATCGCCTGTGCCGGGTGGTAAATCGATAACAAGGTAGTCGAGCTGACCCCAATCGACATTACGCAGGAACTGCTGAATCACGCTGTTCAGCATGGGCCCGCGCCAAACCAGCGGCTTGTCTCCCGGATTGAGCAGCGCCATCGACATCAGGCGTACTCCGTGCGTTTCGATCGGCTGAATTCGCTGGCCGATAGCGTGTGGAGTCTGCCGGACGCCCATCATCAGCGGCACGTTGGGCCCGTACACGTCCGCGTCCAACAGACCTACTGTGTAGCCCAGTTTTGAAAGCGTGATGGCGAGGTTGACGGCGATCGTGCTCTTCCCTACTCCACCCTTGCCGGACCCCACGGCAATGATGTTCTGAACGCCGGGAATCGGCAATTTCGGCTGCTCCCCAGGAGCGTGAGGACCCATAACCTCAAGCTAGCATCTGGCTCGCTTGCGCCTTCAGATCGAAGCCGGCGAATTGCCCGTGCTGGAACTTTGGGAAAGCTGCCGCTGCAATCATCGCCGCATTGTCTGTCGAGAGACCCGGAGAAGGGAAGAAAAAGTTCAAGCCGGCAGATCGCGCCGCCTGACTGCGCAGGCCCTGGTTGCATGCGACCCCGCCTGCGACGATTACAGACTCCGCTCCGGTCCG
>DATBHS010000130.1:0-13959 GCA_036557345.1 Bryobacteraceae bacterium | reverse complement strand
TACTCCTACGCGGGCTCTAAAGCGCGCCAGAGTGACTCGTCCTCTCTCGCCACACGGCTCACGCCAGCATACTCCCAATCGCGCCCCTTTTCATCCTTCGTTGTGGCCCTGAAAGGACCATGAACTACTCGTAGCGCAGCGACTCGGCCGGCGCGATACGAGAAGCGGTTCGAGATGGATGCAGAGTGGCGATAAAGCTGGTTAGCAGAGCCAGGGCAGCCACCCAGATGCCATCCGTCCAGTGGCTTTGAAATGGAACGTAGCTGATCGAGTAGATCTGCTCGTCGAGCTTGAGCCAGCGATAGTGATTGAAAAGAGCAGTCACTGTGTAGCCCAGTATCAGGCCAATACATGATCCGACAGCTCCGATGATAAGTCCTTGCAACACGAATATACGCTGGATCTGCTGACGCCGCGTGCCCATGGACATCAGGATGGCAATATCGCGGTGCTTCTCCATCACGAGCATAACCAGAACAACGAGAATGTTGAGCGCGGCTATCAGTTCAATTAAACTGACGGTAATAATGCTGACCGCCTTCTCGAGCTTGAGGGCATCGAGTAGAGAGCGGTTCTGATCCATCCAGGTGGAGGCGATGAGCTTGGGTCCGATGATCTGGTCGGCCTGACGCGCAACCTGGGGTGCATCGAAAATGTTGTCAAGGCGGAGCTCGATCGTGTTCACGATGTCATTCAGATCGAGCACGTTCTGCGCGGCGGGAAGAGATGTAAAGGCCCAAGTGGAATCGAGATCGTAGAGTCCCGATTCGAAAATTCCCACGACGCGGAAATGGAAGAGGCTCGGTACAACGCCTACGGGTGTGAGCTGCCCCTGATAACTGATGACAGTAACGGGGCTGTGCAGAACGACGCCGACCTGCTCGGCGAGGCGCGACCCGAGCACAATCCCTCGCTTGCCCTGCGGCTTATCGAAGGACGTGAGCGATCCGGATTTCAAGTGCTGTAGCATTTGGGGAACCTGCGCTTCGCCGCCGAGCGGGACGCCCTTCAGAACGGCGCCGGACCCGATGAGGGGACCTTTCAAGGCGACTTGACCATACAGTCCGGGAGTTGCGGCTGTGACATGAGGCAGGCGGCGGAGCCTGGGCAGGAGCTGTTCCCAATTTTCAATACCGAATGCCGGGTTACGCTCGAGGATGTTGACGTGCGCGGTGGCGGCGAGAAGGCTCGCTTCGAGAGTGCTCTGAAAGCCGTTGTTGATGGCCAGCGCAATGATCAGTGCAGCTACTCCAGCCGCCACGCCAAGAATAGAGATCACGGTGATCACGGAGATAACCGTCTGCTTTCGCTTTGCGCGAAGATAGCGAAGCGCGACCATCCATTCGAAGCGGGACATGGCTAAGTTTTCATTGTCGCCGCCAGGTCAAGCTAAACTCTCCCTAGCAACCAATAGCGGAGGTCATGCCCTCACTCGCGGTGGGTATGAGAGCAGATGCCCGGCAACCGCTATTTTGTCCCGCTGTTCAGCAACACTGTGGGCTCGACTGACATGCCCGGACGGAGGGAATGATCCCGGTTCTCCCCGGGCTCCAAAACAATCTTGACAGGAATGCGTTGCACGACTTTCACATAGTTTCCAGTGGCGTTTTCAGGCGGCAACAGACTAAATCGAGCCCCCGACGCCGCAGCAATGCTATCGACGTGCGCGTGGTATTTGCGGCTACCATGCGAATCCACCAAAATCTCGACCGATTGACCCACCTGCATGCCTTTCAATTGCGTCTCTTTGAAGTTCGCGGTGACCCAGACATCGTCGAGCGGCACCAGCGCCATGACCTGCTGCCCGGGCGAAACATGCATGCCCGGCTCCGCGTTTTTCCGGCTCACGATCCCATCTACCGGAGCGCGAATCGTCGTGTACCCGATGTTCAACTGGGCCTGATCAACGTTGGCCTGCGCTTGCCGCACTTGTGCCTGTGCCTGTTTGAAACGGGCCTGGCTGACTGCCTGTTGTTTGGGCTGTACTGCCTGGCTTTGACGATGCTGGATTTGGGCAGTCGAGAGCCGGGCCTTCGCCTGGTTCAGTTCGGCTACTGCCTGGTCCAGATTATGCTGGGCGGCTATGATGTCGGCCTTTGCGGAATCGACCTGGGCACGATTCGCCTGAGCGGCAGCCACGGCAGCATCGTAATCCTGCCGCGAAACTTCGTCCTTCGAAACTAAATCCTGAAAGCGCAGGAGGTCTTTCTCGGCTTTCACGAGGTTCGCCTGTTTCTCCGCCAGCGCGGCATTGGAGGCGTTGATTCGGGCACGCGCGCCGTCGATGGCTTGTTGAGCAGCGGCCACCGCCGCTTGACTCTCTTGTGTCTGCGCCGAACTTGTGCTCACCTGGCTCCGGGTGTTGATGGCCGTCAAAGGAACGTTTACGCTCGATTCTGTCGTATTCGCTTCGGCCGTTGCGAGCGCGGCCCGTGCCTGTTGCAGAGCCACCTGGTAGTCGGCAGGATCCAGCCGAACGAGTTCCTGGCCGACTTTCACCTCCTGATTGTCGTTTACCAGCACAGAGAGCATCGTGCCGGTGATGCGAGGACTAATGGGAACCAGGTGGCCATCCACCTGGGCGTCATCGGTAGATTCCCGAACAGAGTAGTAGGCATAAATGGGAATCGCGACGATGATCCCAACCACGACAAGGGCCAAAATGATAAAGCGGATCGCTCGCTTGCGGCGGGGATTCGCGGACCTCCTCCGGTGGGAAGCATCTTCGGGCCGCGGCTCCTCACGATTCCTCCCTTGGTCCTGATGCTGGCGCTCCTGCTGTTCTTGAACCTCTTCCATATGTTCTTTGGCTGTTAATGCTACTCAATTGTCGGATAAGCTATAGATTCCTTTGTGTCGCGTTCGCTGGCGTGAGCGTTGATGCTTTTCCGAACCTTCAGCAGGAGAAGGAGCAAGGCTTGCTTCTCCTCACCCGATAGGTCCCGCAGCAAGGCTCTTATCCTGCGATAGTGGATTGGCACGAATTCGTCGAGAAGGGCTTCTGCTTTCCTCGTGATACGCGCGTAACGGGCCCGGCGATCTTGCGCATCCACCACGCGTTTCACGTATCCCTTTTCTTCGAGGTGATTCATGAGCCCCGTAATGTTTGCCCGGCTGACGAATAAGAGCTCTCCGAGATCGCGAAGCTGCATGCCTTCGGCCGGTCCGTGGCGAAGAAGCATGAGTATATTGAGCGTCGATTTCGAGAGACCGTATTCGGACATGGAACGACCCAGGATCTGTAGAAAAAGGTCGTAGGTATGCAGGAAGTTCAACGCCAGCTCGGTAGAGAGCACGTCGAAGCTTTCGTACCGCGGACCGGCTTCACGGACGCGGTCGTAATAGTATGCTTCCCGCCGGTTGCTAATCACATTCGTTCGATTCACGAAAAATAGTAAAGTTCCTAATTATTTTGTCGTACTGCGAATGCAGCGATTAGCCGTCAGCAGTCAGCTCAGCGGGCCGGGCGTGCCCAGCCCCTACGCGGCTTCAGTTCACGGGCGACCTGACCGACTAGGGTGCGGAAGGTGCCGCGCACGCAAGTTTCGCGCTGGGCCCCTCGCCAAAATTTTGTCTGTTCGACAGAACAACAAGCCCGAGGTTAGCGTACTGTTATTTGTGGCCCCTATATAATGGAGTAACAAATATGCCTGCGACCTCACCGGATCAGGAATGGAAGAAGGGAAGCGCTGAGCTTCTGGTCTTGTCGTTACTCGAAGATCAACCCCGCCATGGGTATGACATTTCAAAGCTTATTGAGATGCGGTCCGGAGGTGTATTGCGATTTCACGTGACTTCGCTTTATCCCCTGCTGTACCGGCTCGAGGATCGGGGGTGGATCCAGGGGCGCTGGGTCGAAAAGCGCGAACAGCGGCGAAGACGTTATTACAGCCTGACACCGGAAGGTCGAAAAATGCTTCGTTCCCAACGAAAGAGCTGGAAGGAATTCATTGCCGCCATGGGCCGCGTAACAGGAGTTGAACATGCCTGACTGGAAGAGGATTGTTCGAGACCGTATCGCTCCGTTCCGCCTGGAGGGTGCCGCCGAGTCGGACCTTGTCGAGGAACTTTCACAACATCTTGAAGATCGCTACCGCTACTTCCGGATCGGGGGAGAAAGCGAACAAGAAGCATTCGAGAAGACGCTGTCGGAGTTGGACAACACGCATCCGCTGCGGGAAAACGCGCGGAAGATGCGAGAGTTGAGCAAATACGATGCCGTGCCCGCCGGCGAGTCAGGATCCGGAAATCTTACAGAGAACTTATGGAGGGACCTTCGTTACGCCGCTCGCACAATGCGGAAAAGCCCGGCGTTCGTAGTCTTTGTGGTCTTGACGCTGGCGTTGGGAATTGGCGCGAATACCACAGTCTTCACCGTGATCAATACATTGATTTTGAATCCGCTTCCGGTCCCGGATTCTGGCGGATTGGTGGTCCTCAGCGCAGCCAAACCAGAGACCGGTGTTACTGCAAAATCAGGCGCACCGTTGCTGCTCCCATTAGCGGATTTGAAAGACTATCGCACCGACAATACCGTTTTCCGTTCACTGGCCGGTTACACATCTCCACGCCCTGTAACCTGGCAGGCGGACAACGCCGCGCAGGGGATGTTTGCGGAGTTGGTGACGGGCAATTATTTCTCGACCCTCGGTCTTGATCCCGTCAAAGGGCGTTTCTTTCTTCCGGAAGAGGACACCACTCCCGGTGCCCACGCCGTAGCAGTGATGAATTACGGTACCTGGCAGGGACGATTCGGCGGCGATCCCGGCATCATAGGACGAATGCTGCGGCTCAATAACATTGTCTTTACGGTCATCGGCATCGCTCCGCCTCAATTTATTGGCATGAACGCAATTTTCGGTCCCGATTTGTGGGTACCAGCCGCTATGGCAGAACAGTTATTGCCGAACGAGATGCGCAACGTATTCACGGACCGCGGCAAAGCGACTTTCCAGGGAGCAGGTAGATTAAAGCCGCAAACTACGCGCGGGCAGGCGCAAGCCAATATCGCTAACATCGCCGCGTATCTGGCTCGCGAGTACCCAACCACAAATGAGGGCCGCACGGCTACGGTTCAGCCCGTCCGCGAAGTGCTGTTTGCCAGTAATAGCAGCACAGCCACTCCGATCCTTTTTGCGAGTGCCGGATTGTTGATCGTTGTAGGAATCGTGTTGTTAATCGCGTGCTCGAATGTGGCGAACCTGCTGCTAGCGCGTTCAGCGAGCCGCCAGCAGGAAATGGCGGTCCGTTTAGCGCTAGGAGCAAACCGCCGCAGACTCGTGCGGCAACTCCTTACCGAAAGCGTGTTTCTTGCCTTTCTCAGCGGTGTGGCCGGATTGTTGATCGCGTATTTCGGGCTGCATCTGTTGTTCCGGGCGTTGCCGGCTTCGTCGAATTTCGTGACCCCGAGGCTAGATGCGACCGTGTTCATATTTGCGCTGGCCATCTCGCTGGCGACAGGCTTCCTGTTCGGCATTGTGCCCGCTTTGAAGGCTTCCCGCGTGAGTGTCTCGGAAACATTGAAAGATGAGGCTCGCACCCTGGGGAGAAGCCGAAAACGGGTCACGCTGGCAAACGCGCTGCTCGTGGGCCAGGTGGCATTTTCATTTCTGCTGCTTGTTACCGCAGCTCTGTTCCTGCGAAGTATCGAGCGGGCGTACGAGATCGATCCGGGCTTCCAGACCGCGCACCTTGCAGTCTTCATGACCAGCCCGGGACAGGCCGGATATGAAAAGCCACGAGCGAAAGCGTTCTATAAGGAGGTCCGCGATCGCATCGTGAGGGTTCCGGGAGTTGAATCTGTATCGTGGGCCTCGAATTTGCCGCTTTGGGCCGACCCTGTAAGCGGATTACAGGTGGAGGGCCGGGCGCAACGATCGCAGGCAGACAGGATTACCACCGTAATCAACACCGTAGACGGTAATTACTTTGAGACCGCTGGCGTCGCGATCGACAGCGGCCGCGCGTTTACCAATCTGGACCAAGAGAGCTCGATTCCGGTAGCCATTGTGAACGAGAAGATGGCGCGCGACTACTGGCCGGGCGCGAGCGCGCTAGGAAAGCGCATTCGCTTGCCGGGCGAGAAGCAAATGCGGCAGATTGTAGGCGTCGCCAGAACCGGCAACTATTCTAACTGGGCGGAGCTGCCCCAATCATGCGTTTACGTTCCTTTGGAGCAGAACTATTCGGATGTCATGACGTTATATGTGAGGAGCAAAGGAGATCCGAAACAGATCCTGACTCCCATACAACGCGAGTTGCACGCGGCTGGGCCTCAAGTCCGGATTGATGTACGAACCGGGCAGCAAATTGTCGAAGGAGGCTTGTTCTTCGCGAGAGTGGGCGTCGCGCTTCTCAGTCTGTTTGGACTGCTGGCGCTTGGCTTGGCGAGCATCGGCCTGTACGGAATTCTCGCCTATGCGGTCCATCAGCGCAAACGAGAGATCGGGTTGCGCATGGCGCTGGGAGCCGCCCGCGCGAACGTGGTCCGGCTGATTGTGAAACAAGGTATGTCTCTGGTCGCGGCCGGTGTGCTGATTGGCTTCGTGGCGGCTTTAATCGTTGGCCGCCTGCTGAGCAGAATGCTCTTTGGCGTAAGTGCAAGCGACCCCCTCAGCATAGCGAGTGCGGCAGTCGTGCTTGTCTTCGTGGCGCTGCTGGCGTGTTATCTGCCGGCGTATTGCGCAGGCCGCGTAGAACCTTTGGCGGCGCTCCGCGAGGGATAAGACAGAAGCAAGGCATGCAAATCAGAGAGCACAGCCAAACGGAACAACAGGCTGGGTTGCCTCGAACGTTCCGCCATCCCGTGTGGCTTCTGGCGGGGTTCTGGATTAGCGTTGTGATCGCTATCGCCGCTGTTCTCCGGAGGCTCAGCGCGTTGCTCCATCCATCAAGCGGCGGTTCTCCCTCGATGGCGAATTTTGACACAACGTTTTCCTCGCACGCTGTGCTGACCTATGCCCACATTATTCCGGCGGCCGTCTTCGTGCTGCTTGCTGCCGGTGTCCTGCTTAGGCGGGCCGGCGGCGATTGGCTCGAGCGGCTCTTCTTTCTTTTCGGCGCAATTACGGGGGCTACCGCCTACTTGATGAATCGCTACGCAATCGGCGGCTGGGTCGAACGCTCCGCGGTTCTCGTTTTCAATACCTGGTTCCTGTTCTCGCTCGGGCGTGCCTACTGGTTCCGCCTGCGCGGCGAGCCCGCGCGAAAGCGCGCGTGGATCACCCGAGCTGTCGGCATCCTGCTGGGCATCGCAACCACTCGCCCTGTTATGGGCGTCTTCTTCGCCACGAGTGCGCTCACCCGTCTTGCGCCGCAGCAGTTCTTCGGAATCGCATTCTGGATCGGTTTCTCGATCAATGCCATTCTGATCGAGCTTTGGTTGCATTCCAAAAGGCGCGCCGCACGGCAACTTTGAGTCTTCGCCTCGCTGATAAAACGCGGGCTCATCCACCCGCGTTGGCAGAGCTGGCTAGTGCTTTACAGCAATCGCCGAGATCTCAATTTTCGCGCCCCCGATCAGGCCTGCAACTTGAACCGTTGCCCGCGCCGGCTTGGGGTCTGGCATGAGTTTTTTGTAGGCCTCGTTCATTTTGGGAACATCGTTCAGGTCGGTGATATAGACGGTTACGGAAACAATGTCCGTCATCTGAAAACCCGCTTGCTTCACAACCTTTTCTACTGCGGCGATAGCATTCGTCGTCTGCAGTGTAATATCGGTGCCCGTTACTTTGCCGTTCGAATCGGGTCCCTGCTGTCCAGCGACATAAAGCGTGTTGCCAGCAATATATCCTTCACTGAAGGGCATGCCTTTTGTAAACCCGATCGCCTGGTGCTGCGCAAGCGCAGTACCCGAAAGAGAGAGCGCGAGCAGCCCTGTGAGCCAGAGGCGATGCATTGCCGTGTACGAATTGTGGATGTTCATGTGATGAGATTCTCTCATGCGGGAGCGGCCATTAATGCACCGCCCCGCCTCCCAATGTCTTAGCGCGCCGGAAGAACGGAATCACAAGCCCGCTCAGTAACAGCGCCACTCCAAGCAGATAAAAACAATCGTTAAACGCCATCACAAAGGCTTCCCGTCTCACAATTCCGTCCAGAGCATGAAGAGACTGCCACCCGGCCGTCCAGGCATCGGCACCGCTGCTGGAGAACCGGTGTGTGGCCGCGACGAGCCGCTCTTGAACACGAAAATCGAACAAGGAAACGGATTCGCCAATGCGAGCAGAGTGGAAATGCTCGCGATTCGTCATCATAGTCGCCAGCGCCGCGATTGCAATTGAGCCGCCGATATTGCGCATCATGTTAAACAGCGCCGACGCCGAGCCGCTCTCTTTTCCGGCTGCAATACCCGCGGTCGCCACGGCTGACAGCGGAATGATGATAAACGGCTGCCCGATCGCGCGGACCACTTGAGGCAGGCGAAACTGCTCATATCCAGTTAGAGCCGACATGTGCGTCATCATGAGACAGCTCAACCCGAACATCCCGACGCCAAACGCGATCAGCATGCGCGCGTCGATTCGTTTCATGAGCCGCGGCACTAAGGGGATAATGGCCAACTGCGGCAGTCCCATCCACATGACGGTCTTTCCGATCTGGTAGGCGTCGTAGCCTTGTACCTGGCCCAAATAAACTGGCAAGATATACGTGCAGCCGTACAGTCCCATTCCGAGCACAGTATTTACGACGCTTCCCAGACCGAAGTTGCGCCGCCCTAAAAGGCGCAGATTGACCAGCGGTTCCTTGCGCACGAATTCCATTACGAGGAACGAGCTCAGGAATACGGCGGCGATTACGGTCAGTCTGACGATGAAAGGTGAGCCGAACCAATCCTTGCGGTTGCCCTCTTCAAGAACGATTTGCATGGCTCCAAGTCCAACCGCCATCGTCATCACTCCCCACCAATCTCCACCGGCCAGTTCATCCAGATGGAGTTCCTCCTGGTCGAGCGCGAACCAGATAGCCGCTATCAGGAAGCTTCCGGGAATGATGTTGATGTAGAAGATGGAAGGCCAGCCGTAGCTGTCGGTGAGCCACCCGCCGATCAACGGCCCGACGGATGGTGCAAACGTGGCCGTGAGCCCGAACAGCGCCAATCCCACGGGCTGCTTCGATTTGGGCAGGCGGTTCAGGATGACGGAGAACGCCATCGGTATGAGCACGCCGCCGGTGAATCCCTGGAGAGCGCGCCAGACGATCATCATGGTCAGCGTTCTGGCAAGCCCCGAGAGGACAGAGAAACAAATGAACAACGATGAATTCACGACGAGGTAGTAGCGTGTCGAGAAGACTCGCGATAACCAGCCAGTCAGCGGAATGACGATGATCTCCGCCACAAGATAGGCGGTCGAGACCCAGGAGATTTCATCCACGCTGGCGCTGAGCGTTCCCTGGATGTCCTTGAGCGATGCGTTTGTGATCTGGATGTCGAGCACAGCCATGAACGCGCCCAAAAGAACGCCTATGAGCGCGATCCACGTGCGTGTCGGGACATGCTCTTCAGGAGTTGGCATAAGAGCTCCTTTAACGGGTCGCGGCGACCGCCACGACCGACATTCCGGGCACGATGCGGTCTTCGTATCCGCGGGTACTTTGCTGGTCAAAGCGGACCTTTACCGGCACGCGCTGGACGATCTTGGTGAAGTTCCCGGTTGCATTGTCTGGCGGGAGTAAAGCGAACTGCGCTCCGGTTCCCGGCGACAGGCTGTCGATCCGGCCTCGAAACGCGTCGTGCGGGAACGAATCAACCGAAATCTCGACTTCCTGACCCGGCTTCATCTTCGTGAGCTGGGTTTCCTTAAAGTTCGCCACTACCCATACGTCGTCCTCGACGATCGCAAGCAGCGGCTGTCCGGGCTGAAGCCGTTGTCCGGCTTCGACTCCCTTTCTTCCTACCCGGCCCGCAACCGGACTGCGGACTTCCGTATAGGAGAGCTGCAGCCGGGCGTCCTCTAGCGCCGATTCGGCCTGCGCAATCGCAGCCACCGCGGCCTCGTATTGCCTCCTGTGAACATTGGTTTCGGTTCCAGCGGCGCGCGCAGAGAGCGCCTTTCCTCGGGACTCGATGAGCTGCGCGCGAGCCCTACCCACCTTTTCACGAGCCTCGACCAGGCGAGCTTCGGCCTGCCGGACCGATTCTTCCGCGGCATTCTTGCCTGCCACGGCCGCATCGTACGTAGCCCGTGCATGATCGAACTGCTGGCGGGAAACCTGATCTTTCGCTACCAGGTCCGTGTAACGCCGATAATCGAGCTCGGCCCGTCGCCGGTTTGCTTCTGCCTCGGCAAGCGCCGCCTGTGCTCGGGGTATACCTGCAGATGTTTCGGCGACAGCCGCCTCCGCGGCTGCAATGGCCGCTTGAGCGGAACGAACTCCGCCATCCGCCTCAGTTGTCTGGGCAGCGGCGGACTGCGTGGAAAACTCCACCGCTATCCCCGCGCTTGCTGCCCGGTGACGCGCCACATTCAGCGCGGCCTGCGCCTCGGCCAGCCGCACCTGATAGTCGTGCGCGTCTAACCGGACCAGCACCTGGCCGGGCTCGACATGCTCATTGTCATCGACCAGCACTGCATCGACAGTTCCGGCGATACGCGCGGCGACCGGGTGGACATGACCTGCCACATAGGCGTCGTCCGTCTCCTCGTGTGCTTGTGCCCAAAGCCAGTAGTGGAGGCCCAAGGCGGCCGCGCTTATGAACACAGTAGCGCCGGCCGCGGCCAGAGCTACCTTTCGAAACGGGGATTTCTTTGAGGGCGGCGGAGTGCGCTGTTCCAATTCCGCTTCGATCTTCGAATCCAGGGTGGTTGTGGGCATCTCTATTTACTCCTTCCGAAGGTTTCTTCTACTCGGCCCGTGGCCCGAGCAAGTGTCGCGCGCGCCGCGCTGAACCTGTAAAACGCATCGATCCGGTTATCGCTGGCCCGCGCGAGCGAGTCCTGCGCGGAGATCACTTCGATGTTGTCGGTGACGCCCGCTGCGAACCTGCCTCTTGCCAGATTCAGTTCTTGCTGTGCCAGCCGCAAGGCATCGTTTGCGACATTCACTTCGTTCCTGGCCGCTCTCCATTCCGCAATGCTCGATTTCACCTGTTCTGTTATGCGGTTACGAACGTCGAGTTCCGCCTGCGCCGCCCTTTTCACTTGAATCTGAGCGCGCCGTTTCTCGGCTGAAATCCGTCCGCCGGTGAACAGCGGGATCGAAATCGCGGCTTCGTATTCGTAAGTGGGGATCATGCCGGGCAGGTTCCTGCCGGCTTCCTCCCAAGTCCCCTGAAATCGGATTGAGGGAAGACTCGCCGCCTTGGCGGCCGATCGCTCGGCCTCCGCCGCATGCTCGCTGAATTCGGCGGATGCGAGCTCTGGCCGGTTTCGTATCGCCGTTTCGATGGTTGCGGCGGGCGGAATGTCCGAGGTTTCGAAAAACCGTTTGGTGCCCGTGGCTTGAATCTCCTGCTCCGGCGGGAGATTCAGAAGCCGATCCAGCGCATAGAGCGCCGTCTGGGCATCCGTTTGGGCCACAATCAGCCTCTGCTGTTCCTGGCGAAGCCTAACTCCGGCCCGGACTTCATCCACTTGTGTCGCAACTCCGGCCTTATGCAGCGCTCTGGCCTGGTCAAGCAGCGCCTGGGCGAGTTCAATGCGCGACTTGGATGCGTCCACGTTGGCCGTCGCCCGGAGGACACCGAGGTATTGCGATACCACGAGAAGGCTGATCTCTTCACGCCGTGTCTGGTCGTCGGCATGGCTTGCGCCCACGCGTTCCTTTGCCGCGCGGTACCGTTTCCAGAGGCCAAGGTCAAAAATTGGTACGAAGAATGAAGGGCCAGCGGCCATCGCCTGGAAAGGTCCGGAAATCTGTCCAAACATGGGCAGCTCATGCCCGATCAGCGTCTCTACATTGAGCCGGCGGATGCTCTCGGATGCATTGAGGCTCGCCTGCGGCAGTAGGGTCGAGCGCGCGATCTTGCGATCTTCCTGCGATTCGGCAGCTTCAAGATCCGCGATCTGTACTTCCGGATTCTGCGCAATCGCCCGCTCGACGGCCTGCGCCAGCGAAAGCTGAAGTGCGGGTTTGCTTTGAGCCGCCGCGATGTGAGAGCACGCAAGAACCGCAATCGCGATCGGCCAGCGGGAACGTTTCATCACGATCCCGATTAGGGCACTCGCCGAGCCACTCCTGCCTGCGTCAGGTAAGCGGAAGATATTTCAGGACTTCAGAGTTCAGCGCCGTGCCAGGGCACGATTACCGGCATTGCGAATTCGTCCCTAAGCACGAATTCGCGATGATGAGGGCGCGATGATGAGGAATGGAATCGCGATGATGAGAGAAAGCGAGCACTCGGGCGAGGCGTATCAATTGCTTTTGGAGATTTCCCGGGCGGTTAACGCGCAGCTCGAGCTTCCGGCAGTCCTGCAATCTGCGGCGAAATGCCTTGATCCGAGAGTCCGTCTGGATGGCATCGCGGTCGTTTCGGTTGAGGGTGATCGTGTGCGGCCGCATTCGCTGTATTCCGTAAAAACCGGCATCACTCCTGGCGATTCGTTTCAGACTGTCGCCTCGCGAGCGCTCGATGTTCCCCTCGCTAACATAGACCGCCGCGTGCCCGTTTCGCTACCTTTCAGCGGATCGGCTGCGGAGCAGATGACGCGTTCCGGTCAGCCGATTGTGCGCGTCAATCTTCAGAGTGAGCGAAGTTTCTCTGAAGAAGAGTTCATGTGCGCGAATGGAGTGCGTACTGTGATGGAAGTGCCCTTGATCGTGCGCGATCAGCTCATCGGAACCGTCAACTATGCGCGATACTCGGTCCGTCAATTTTTGTCTTCGGAACTGGCCCTCTTGGACGATGTATCGAGCGTGCTCGCGACGGCCGTAGCGAACGCCCTCGCGTACGAGGAGCTACGGACTCTCAAAGATCGCCTGCAGACCGAAAATGTCATGCTGCGCGAAGACATCGATCACGACGCGATGTTCGAGGAGATCGTCGGTACGTCGGCCGCCTTGAGACGGATTCTCGGACTGATTGATCGTGTTGCGGGAACTGGTGCTACTGTCCTGATAACGGGCGAAACCGGCACAGGTAAGGAATTGCTGGCGCGCGCGATTCACCGCCGCTCCTCGCGCGCTCACCGGGCTCTTGTGAAAGTGAACTGCGCGGCGCTGCCCAAGGACCTCATAGCAAGTGAATTGTTTGGCCACGAAAAGGGAGCGTTTACAGGAGCTCTGAACCAGCGCATCGGCCGCTTCGAGATGGCGGACGGAGGCACGATCTTTCTTGACGAAATCGGAGAGTTGCCGCATGAAATGCAAGTAGCCCTCCTGCGTGTTCTCCAGGAATCCGAATTTGAGCGGGTGGGAGGTACGCGAACCATTTCCACCGACGCGCGAGTGATTGCCGCCACCAATCGCGATCTGAAGAGGGAGGTGGCGGACGGGCGATTCCGCAGCGACCTCTATTACCGGCTCAACGTGTTTCCCATTCACAGTCCCGCGCTGCGCGAGCGCCAAGAGGATATCCCCCTGCTCGTTGAATATTTTGTGTCGCGGTTTTCCGGCCGCGCCGGCAAGCGGATCGACCGTATTGATCGGAAATCGCTCGAAATTCTGAGCCAGTACGACTGGCCTGGAAACATTCGGGAGCTGGCCAACATCGTCGAGCGCGCCGTGATTCTGGCCGATGGCGGAGTGCTTCGGATGGGCGCAGGCGCACTCGGAGATGAATTGCCCGTAGTGCGGGAAAGTGGCGGATCCGATAACGGTGGCAGCCGGCTGTTTGCGCATGAGCGGGAGCTGATCGAAGAGGCGCTGGCAAGTTCGAATGGCCGTGTTGCCGGATCTCGGGGCGCAGCCGCGCGGCTCGGCATCTCCGCCTCCACGCTGGAATCGAAGATCCGCCGCCTCGGAGTCGACAAGTACCGGTTCTTCCAGCGGCCCTCCCCAAAGGCGCCCTGAGCGCTTGCC
>DATBHS010000129.1:0-16522 GCA_036557345.1 Bryobacteraceae bacterium | reverse complement strand
TGAGAGACATGCTCGCGAACGAGTAATGTTCGATCTCCGCGGATGATTCAACAAAAGTCCAGTAAAATCAGATCGGTTTGTATTTCTCATCCACAGCTCGTTTGATTTTGCGGCCCATCGCCCTTCGGTCACTTCTAACTTTGCTGATCGCTTCGACTTTCGCGGCGCAGACAAAAAATGAGTCCGCCCCGACGGCGTCCGGGCCGGTCAGTTTCAGCGGCGACATTGCGCCCATTTTTCGACAATCGTGCGCCAAGTGTCACAGCGGCGATAGCGCAGCGGGAAGGCTGCGGCTGGATTCGGAAGCGGCCATTCTACGCGGCGGCGCTTCGGGCCCGGCAGTCGTGCCGCGCAATACTGGTGCCAGCCTTCTTATAAAACGTGTTCTCGGATTGACCGAAGGGCCGCGCATGCCCATGAATAGCGATCCGCTGCCTGGCAACCAGGTGAAGCTGATTCAAAAATGGATCGATCAAGGCGATTTCACCGAAGTCGAAGCGAGTGCCAAAACACCGTCAAAGGCCAAGACTGGCGAATCAGCACAAGAGAATAGCTCTTCCGGCACTCAGTCGCCGTTATTCGCCACCAAAGTACGCCCGATTCTCGCCTCCCGATGCTATAGCTGCCACGGTCCAGAGGTTCAGCAGAATGGATTACGACTTGATTCATTAGAGGACGTGCTCAAAGGGAGTGAATCAGGAAAAATAATCGTACCTGGGCGCAGCGATCAGAGCCGCATTGTCCGGCGCTTAATGGCGAAGGAGCGGCCGCTCATGCCCTACGGTGGCCCTCCTCTGTCAAACGAAGAGATCGATGTTATCCGCCAGTGGATTGATGCAGGCGCACCAGGACCCGACAGTTCCGCGCCAATTGCTCCGTCAAAGCCTCGCAAGCATTGGGCTTACGTAAAACCTGCGCGGCCGGCCACTCCGGACGTGAAGAACGCAGGCTGGTGCCGCAATCCAATCGACAATTTCATCCTGTCGAAACTGGAACAGAGCGGGCTCAGGCCATCGGAGGAGGCCGATAAAGCGACACTCATCCGCCGCGTGTATCTGGACGTGATCGGGCTGCCGCCTTCGCCGCAAGAAGTGGATGCGTTTCTGGCGGACAAATCTCCCGACGCATATGAGAAGGTTGTGGACCGGCTGTTTCGCTCCCCGCGATACGGTGAGCACTGGGCGCGTCAATGGCTGGACCTTGCACGCTACGCGGACTCCAATGGCTACGAGGCAGACCGTCGGCGGACTGCCTGGGAATACCGGGACTGGGTGATCCGCGCGCTCAATAAGGACGTGTCTTTCCGCGATTTCACGATTGAGCAGATTGCCGGGGACATGTTGCCCCATCCCACCCACGATCAATTGATCGCGACGGGATTCAGCCGGAACAGCATGCTGAACCAGGAAGGAGGAGTCGATCCGGAGGAGTACTACTGGTATTCGCTCGTGGATCGAACCAATACGACCGCTTCTGTCTGGCTTGGCTTGACGCTCGGTTGCGCACAGTGCCACAACCACAAATTTGACCCCCTGACGCAAAAGGATTACTATCGCTTCCTCGCGTTTTATAGCAATAGCGAATACAAGGAAGGACCGGAAGGAGACCGCTGGGCCCGGGAACCCGAACTCGAGTTGCCCACGCCGGACCAGGAAACCAAGAGCCGCGAGCTGCGGGGGCGGATCGCGGAGTTACAGAAGGTGCTGGATACGCAGACACCGCAACTCGATGCGGCCCAAAAATCCTGGGAAGCCCAGATGCGCGCCGCCGACCGGCAATGGACAACGGTTGTCCCAGATCGCTATGAATCGGCGGGAGGCGCGGCGATGAAGCGTCTGCCGGACGGATCCATTTTGACGGCCGGAAAAAATCCGCAAGCCGATACGTACGTCCTGGAAGCCCGCATCAACAGCCAGTCAATCACCGGAATGAGGATCGAGGTCCTGGGAGACCCAAGCTTACCGAACGGCGGCCCGGGCCGCGATCCTGAGGGCAATTTCTTTCTCAGCAAGTTCGAGGTGCAGAGCGCTCCAGCCGGCGATCCGGACCGGAAACAGCTCGTCAAATGGAAAGATGCGGCTGCAGACGAATCGCAAGAAGGTTACAACATCAAGCGGATCGCACAGGGAGGCAGCAATCGTGATGAAGATCGCGTACGGGGCTGGGCCATCGATGCTTCGACTCACTCACCCCGGCGTGAGGCGGTTTTTGTTCCAGACAAGCCATTTGGTTTTCCAGGCGGCACGGTCCTCACAATCACTCTCAAGCATGAAATGCGGCATGCCTCCCGTAATATCGGGCATTTCCGCTTATCTATCACGACTGACCAAGACCCCGAGTTCGTGGTGAGAATACCCGCCCGATTGCGTCCCCTGCTCGATGTTCCGGCGCAGAAGCGCACTTCAGAGCAGGCCGGCGAGCTGGCAGCAGCCCATCGCAGCGTAGCGCCTTTGCTCGAGCCCCATCGGAAGCAAATCGCGAAGTTGCAGGACGACCTGGAGAAACTGGGCATCGACGCGGCCATGATCATGCGGGAACGTCCCGGTTATGCACGGCCAACAGCTTACATTCGCGAGCGAGGGACCTTTACAAGCAAAGGCGAACTGGTTTATGCGGATGTACCGTCTGTGCTCGGCCCGCTTCCTAAAAATGTGATGCCGAACCGGCTCGGCCTGGCAGACTGGCTTGTTAGTGATGACAACCCACTCACCGCGCGAGTCACGGTGAACCACTTCTGGGAAGCGATCTTTGGCCACGGCATTGTCGAAACAGCCGAGGACTTCGGTAGCCAGGGCGAGTTACCGTCTCATCCCGAATTGCTCGACTGGCTCGCAACCGAATTCGAGCAAAGAGGCTGGAGCATGAAAGCGATCCAGCGCCTGATGGTCACGTCGGCCACCTACCGGCAATCCTCACACGTTACTCCCGAGTTGCTGGCTCGTGATCCTTATAACAAGTTGTATGCGCGCGGGCCGCGTTTTCGCGTCGAGGCGGAAATGGTGCATGACATCGCGCTGTCGGCGAGCGGCTTACTGAGCGCAAAGATGTATGGTCCGAGCGTGTTTCCGTATCAACCGGAAGGCATTCTGGACCTGCCCTATAACGATGAGAAGTGGATCGAGAGCCGAGGCGAAGATCGGTATCGTCGAGCGATCTATACGATGATTCACCGTAGCGCGCCCTATCCGAGCTTAAGCACTTTCGATGCGCCCAGCCGCGAAACTTGTACAGTGAGGCGCGTTCGCACGAACACACCGCTGCAGGCGCTTACGGTTCTGAATGATCCTTACTTTTTCGATGCCGCGCGCGCCATGGCGAAACGGATGTTGTCAGAGGGCGGGACGAGCCCGCAGGAGCGGGCCACCTACGGTTTCCGGCTGGCAGTCTCCCGTCGACCGAAGCAGAGTGAATTGGATCAGATTCTGAGCTTTTATAATCAGCAGCTCGCGGCATATCAACTGAATCCGCAAGCGGCCGCCAAGACGCTCGATGCGAAGCCTACGGATACGAGTAATGCACCGGAGCTCGCCGCCTGGACGATGGTGGCAAACGTCCTGCTCAATATGGACGAGACAATCAGCAAGGACTGATTGGATCCGTGGCTAAGGACCGGGCTCAGTCGCGAGGCCCAAAGTGCGTTTCTGAAAGCCTTGACATAGAGAACCCGGAGGCCCTGTTGACGTACTTGAGGCAAACCGGCCGCATCCGCCGGGAAGAGCAACCTCACTTTTGCAATCTGCATGGCGGAGTTTCCAACCGAACCGTCATGGTACAACGAGCCTCAGGCGAGGCGTGGGTCTTGAAACAAGCGCTCGCGAAGCTGCGCGTTCGCGTCGATTGGTTCAGTTCGCCGGAACGTATCGCTCGGGAAGCACTGGGTCTGGAGTGGTTGGCGAGGCTTGTTCCGCATGGCTCAATCCCTGCGCTTTTATTTCAAGATCATAAACAGTATTTGCTCGCGATGGAAGCCGTACCGCAGCCGTACGAGAATTGGAAATCGCTGCTCCTCGCAGGAGAAATCGAGCCAGAGTATTTCCGTCAGTTTGCGACACTGCTTGCCACAATTCATCGCGAAGCGTATTGTCGACGCGCCGATCTCGAGGGAATTTTTGCTGACCGCTCGTTTTTCGAGTCGCTTCGCCTGGAGCCGTATTACGGCTACTCCGCGCAAAGGGTGCCCATTGCCGCAGGATTCCTGGAATCGCTGATTCAGGAAACCCTGTCGTGCCGAATCACCCTCGTGCACGGTGACTTCAGCCCAAAGAACATCCTCATCCATCGCGGGCGTTTGGTGCTGCTTGATCATGAAGTGATCCATTTCGGCGATCCAGCGTTTGATCTTGGCTTCTCTATGGCGCACTTCCTCAGCAAGGCGCACCACATGCCCGGGCGGAGGCGCCCGTTCGTCGCTGCTGCCAGCGATTACTGGCAAACGTATCGGGAGAGACTTGGCGGCCTCCCGTGGGCAGAGACGTTGGAGGCGCGAGCCGTGCGTCACACGCTTGGCTGCCTGCTCGCCCGTGTTGTGGGTCGCTCTCCGCTGGAATATCTGGCTGAGGATGAGCGTCTGCGGCAGCGGGAGGCAGTGCTAAGCATCATAGGTCGGGTGCCCCGCCAGATGCCGGAACTCATTTCCATCTTCGAGGAAAGATTGTGCCCGTTATCGAACGGCTGAGCGCGGCCGAGATTCTGGATAGCCGAGGCCGGCCGACTATTATCGCGACATGCCGTTTGGCAGGCGGGCCGACTGCATCGGCATCTGTGCCGTCGGGCGCGTCCACCGGCTTTGCCGAGGCACTCGAGTTGCGCGACGGCGACGCCAAACGCTATCGAGGTCTGGGTTGCCGTCGGGCGGTCGCTCACGTCAACAAAGATATACACGATGCCCTATTTGGCAAAAGCTTCGGAGATCAAGCCGCACTTGACCGGGCTTTGATCGATCTGGACGGCAACGCAAACAAGTGTCGACTGGGAGCGAACGCCATCCTGGCGGTGTCGGTGGCCTTCGCGCGTGCAAGCGCGCTGTACCGCGGATTACCCCTCTATCTATATTTCGCGGAGATTTTGGGTACGAAACCGGACACTCTGCCGCGCCTCACGATCAATCTCCTCAGCGGCGGCGTGCACGGAGGCCGGCAAGTCGCCATTCAGGACGTGCTTATCGTGCCGATCCGTTCCACAACGGTCGATGAGTCACTGGTGATTGCCTACGATGTCTATCAAGCAGCCGCCGAGGTTGTCCAGAAGCGCTATGGGATGCGGCTCCTTCGGGCCGATGAAGGCGGCTTGGCACCCCCGTGCAAAAGCTCGCGCGAATTGATCGAGACCGCTGTCGAAGCCATTGTTGCCGCAGGCTATCAGCCCGGTTCGGACGTGGCGCTCGCGCTCGACATCGCCTCCAGTCACTTCTATGCACACAGGCATTATTCTCTGGATGGCGAGTCGCTCAACAGTGCCGGCATGATTGCGCAAGTTGGAAGCTGGGTGGAGCAGTACCCCATCGTCAGCGTCGAAGACGGCCTCGCTGAAGACGATTGGGAGTGGTGGCCGAAGTTGCACGAAAGGCTGAAGGGCCGGGCGCTCGTGTTAGGCGACGATCTGCTATGCACGAATCCAAGGCGCATTGGCCGAGCGATTGAAGCCGACGCCTGCAACGCACTTCTGCTCAAACCCAACCAGATCGGAACTCTGACGGAAGCGGCCGAAGCCTGCAGGATCGCCAAAGGCGCTGGATGGCAGGTATCGGTCAGCGTACGCAGCGGCGAGACCGAAGATAATTGGGCCGCGGACCTGGCCGCCGGCTGGCAAGGCGACCAATTCAAGCCCGGCTCCATTACGCAATCAGAACGGCTGGCGAAGTACAATCGGCTGCTGGCGATTGAATCGGAGACGGGTTGGCCCATGGCGCGGTGGCTCTTGGCATAAAGAGTCGTACAATCTCCGAAATGAAGCTTCTTGTTTTGGTTGCCGCCGCAGTGGCGCTGGTACATGCAGCAGATTTCGACATCTTAATCCGGGATGGCCGCATCGTCGACGGCACAGGGAACCCCTCCTGGATCGGTGATGTGGGCATCCGCGGTGGAAGAATTGCCGCGATGGGACGGCTGGCCGGGCACACAGCGGAAACAATGATCGACGCGCACGGCTTAGTGATTGCACCCGGGTTCGTCGATATTCACAACCACTCCGATTACACGTTGCTCATCGACGGGAACGCAGAGAGTATGATCCGGCAGGGAGTTACGTCGGTCATTCTAGGCGAGGGAGCATCGGCTGCGCCCGTCGGGGGAAAGCAACTGAAAAGCCGGCACGATCCGGACTGGAAGGACTTGAGCGGGTATTTTGGCCGCCTGCTAAAGAACGGCATCTCTCTGAACGTTGGGACCTATGTCGGCTCGAGCCAGATCTGGACGTATATCCGCGGCATGGAGGCAGGGCCGCCTACCGCCGCCGAAGTATCGGAGATGCAGAAACTGGTGGGCGACGCGATGCATCAGGGCGCCTTGGGCGTGGCCAGCGAACTGAGCGGGCCTCCAGGCGCCTGGATCGATACGGAAACTCTCGTCGCGATGTGCAAAGTAGCTGCACAATCCGGCGGCATCTACTCGACTCACATGCGCACCGAGGGACAAGGTGTCTTTGAGGCAGTGGCCGAGGCAATCAGAATCGGCAAAGACGCCGGGTTGCCGGTGGACATCATCCACCTGAAGATCGCGGATCACAAACTTTGGGGTCAGATGCCCGAGTTAGTCGCAACGATCGCGCAGGCGAGGGCAAACGGGCAGCAGATCACAGCGAATGTGTATCCCTACCGCGCCGGGCAGAACGATCTCGCGAGCATCATCCCGCCCTGGGCGCATGAGGGCGGCGCGAGCGCCATGATCAAACGGCTGAAGGATCCGGCAGTGCATCCACGCCTGGAAAACGAGATTGAACACGGAATTGCAGGATCGAACTGGTACGACCACTACACTGCCACAGGAGGGTGGGACGGCATGCTCCTCGTTTCTCTCTCGAATCCGGCATACCAGAAGTACGAAGGTAAGCGAATGGATGAAGTGATCAGAGAGGAAGGCGGAAAGCCGCTGGATGTCTTGTTCAAGCTTCTCGAAGAGAATGGCGGCTCCGTGCCTACCGTCTACTTCCACCACAATGAAAATGATATGCGTTATGCGCTGCAACAGCCGTTTGTTTCCATTGGTTCCGACGGCCTGGCTTTGAACATACAAGGGCCGCTGTCGAAGGGCAACCCGCATCCGCGCTCGTATGGCACGTTTGCGCGAGTTTTAGGGCGCTATGTTCGCGATGAGCATGTGATCTCTCTCGAGGAAGCGATACGCAAAATGACCTCCGCGAACGCATCGAAAGTACGCATTTTCGATCGCGGCTTGTTGCGTCCAGGCATGTGGGCCGACGTAACAGTGTTCGATCCGACGGCAATCATCGACCATGCGACGTACACGAAACCTCACCAGTATGCGACCGGCATAAACTACGTTCTGGTTAACGGAAAACTCGTCTTTACGAATGGAAGACACTCAGGCGCGAGGCCCGGGATGATTTTATATGGACCCGGGTTCACACGCTCATGATTTTTCAGTGCTGCGGCGAAGGAGTCTTCAGGAAGCGATCGAACCAGTCGAAGGCATCCGCTTGCATTTTTCGGTCAAATTTGTGACCACCGTCATAGTAGATCGACTTGTATCGATCAGAGGCCTTCGCGAGTTTGAAGGTATCGGCGATCATGGTATCCGCTCGCTGCATCTGGGGCAGAGTGTAGAGGCCATCCTGCCTGCTATTCAGGACCATGGTGGCCGCCGGAGCCCGTAGAGCAAGAATTTCCGGAAAATCCAAGTCTTTGGGCAGAAGCGGTACAAAGGTCATCCATGTATGCGTGAACGATTTGTCGAGCAGGAAATCCCGCCAGGTCGTCGTGAAGCCTACGGCTACCGCAACCTTAATCCGGGCGTCCATCCCGCCAAGAAACACGGTTCGCATTCCGCCGCCTGACAATCCCGCGCATCCCATTCGCGCCGGATCCACCTCCGGCCGACTGCTCAGGACATCCAGCGCCCGCTGGTCCTCAACCAGGTAAACGCCCGGCCACGTTGTTCCGGCAGCCAGCAGGCTCTTTTCCATCACATTCTCGTGCTCTGCGGCGAACTTGTTGTATTTGGCGATACCAGCCGAATCCTCTGGCAATGGGTCAACGCCTCCATGCCGAATTTGCTCCGGTACGTCCTTCACCATCACCCGGCGGCTGCCAAACGGAAACGTGTCATGGACCAGCACCGCGTACCCGCGCTTGGCAATTTCGTTCGCCCAACCCACGCCTCCGTAGTAATGGGCCTGGTGCTCTTCCTGAATAGGCCATGGCGTCGCATCGGTCCGTACGATCTTGCGCCATCCCATATATTTGTTGCCGCCATGATCGTGCAATGCCAGGATTGCGGGGAGCGGCCCACGCGCGCCTGCCGGTTTCAGAAAGACCGCCTCAGTCTTAGGTCCCATCGGCAACTGCCACGTTAGGAACTCGATGTCTAATCCGTCATAAGTCGTGCGTCCCGTCACTGTCACCACCGGCCGGCCACCCAGGTTCACTGGCGCAATACATTCCAGCACGCGTTTGCGGCCCGCCTGCCGCCACGTATCAACATCCTTCCACCGACCCGTTCGAAACGACAAGCGCGCCGGGCCATCGCCAAGAACGTCATTTGCCAACCAAAGTCCGTAGGGTCCCAGTTGATTGATGCGGGGTTCCGCGGTCTGCCCCAAAGCCATCGCGGACAGCATCAGGATTGAAATCGAAATTGCAAGGTCGCTTGCTCTCATTTTCGTTTGTGTCAAATTCTTCCCAATCACGTGTATGCAACCGCTACACCACCATGATCGCTTGATTCGTAAGCCGATTCGACGACGGCCATCGTCTTCAGCGCGTCGTCCACAGCAGTCGGCAGGACATTCGTCTTCCCGTCAACGAAAGCGAACAAACTACCTATACTTCCGATAAAAGCATCCGGGAACCAGTTGCCTTCGACTACATCTGTCTGCCATTCCGGTTCCTTTCCGTCCTCCAGAATCACAAATTCGAACGTGTCGGGCCGGCCTTTCGGATAATCCATCAATACTCCGAGGCCGACCTTGATCGCTCCCCGCGTCCCCTCCCATTTGACATAGCTCTCCTGATGCTTCTGCCCGTAAGCATGTCCATGATTGGTTGTGATGTTGGCACGGACGAGGTCGCCGTAATCCATGATGATATTCGTGCGGGTGGAGGCAAGCTTTGAAGCCGCTGGATGCCTTACCGTTCGGGCGTACACTCGCGCGGGATTCCCAAGAAACGAGCGGATCAGATCCACATAGTGGATTGAATGGTAAACGATTTCAAGGCGCGGCGCACGTTCAAGGAAGCTCCAAAGGTGCCAGGGCGTGTAGACGGTAACGCGAATTTCCATATCATGCAATTCCCCAATACAACCTCGTTCAATCATCTGCCGCGCCTTTGCGATTGCCGGCGCGAACCGGAGTTGGAAGTTAACCGCGGCGTTCAACTTTTTCGCACGACAGGCCTCCCGGATCGTGCGTGCTTCTGTCAGCGTGCGCCCCATCGGCTTCTGCAGCAGAACCGCGGCGCCCTCGGGCAGGCAAGAGATCAAATGCAGGAATGCGTCAGGCGGCGTGGCGAAATCAAAAACGGTATTTTGTGAAGCCTTCCTGACGTCACTCATACTGCCGAGCACCATCGGGATGCCGTACTCAGCCGCCAGTGCGGCCGCTTTGGCCGAGTCAATATCGTAGATTCCGGCAACACGCAATCCAGCCTTACGGTACGCCGGCAGATGGGCACCGCGAACAATTCCTCCGGCGCCCACAATGATGATCTCTCGTGAATTCAACTGCGGTTCTATCCGAGCCACTCCGGGTGCTGTGCGGTCCCGTCAAATCCTGCAGTCGTTTTAAAAGGTTCGAACTCACCCGTAAGCGCGGCCTTCTTGGTTTTTGCAACTAAGGCAGTCAACTGACTTGAACTCAAAGGCTTAAACGTGCGCGCAGCTTCGAAGGCTTGCTCCAGCCGTTCCATTGAATCGCATCCGTTGATGACAACCGAGGTTGGCAGATTCAATGCGTAATGCAGGCACTCGATCGGCGTCGCAACCCCGGCTTTCAGCACGTTTCCAAACGCCAGTGGCTTCATGCCGAGCACGGCTGTGCCCTCTTTCACAAGCCTTGGAACAACTTCATGCGCGAAGCTCCGAAAATGATAATCCAAGACATTTAAGGGCATCTGGCAAGCATCGAAATGAAATGCATGCTGCGCCGCAACATCCAGCATCCTCAAGTGAACTGCCGGATCTTTGTGCCCGGTGAACCCGATGTAGCGGATCTTGCCGGCTTTCTTGGCCGCCATTACAGCTTCGTGTGCCCCGCCACTTGCAAAATAGCGGTCAGGGTCCTCCATGCGAATGTTCTCGTGGAACTGAATCAGATCGATCACATCGACCTGGAGCCTTTTTAGCGATTCGTCAATTTGTTTGGCGGCCGCCTCGCGGGTTCGTCCGTTGTACTTGGTCATCAGGAAAACACGCTCGCGGTAGCCATCCTTCAGCGCCTTGCCCATGCGGATTTCGCTAGCGCCTTCGTGGTAGTCCCATGAATTGTCAAGGAACGTGATTCCACGATCAACGGCACTTCGAATGATGCGGATGCTTTCCGGTTCATCTTTGGGTACACCGATGTGATAGCCTCCGAGCCCAATCGCGGAGACGCGTTCACCGGTACTCCCCAGCTTCCGGTAGATCATTCCATTCGACATATCCGCTTCAAGTGCGGCCGCGACCTGAACTGCAGCAAGTCCGCCAATGAACTCACGCCGTGCCATCTTGTTAGATTTCATAGGCCTCGTCACCCATTTCAAATAGATTAATCCTTTTGTGTCCTGCAGTAGTGAATTCGCTAAAAAGTAGCAATTGGATTCAGAGGCGAGCCGGTCCCACCTGGCATCACCAGCGGTGCGGCCGTCAGTAAGAAGGTATACCGGTGCCTTTCGTGCGCAGCCTTGCTAAGTGCTTCGAGATCGCAGTTGTCGAATAGTGGCGTACCGAGTGCGATCAGGACCAGTTGATGAATCGGCTGGTTAACACCCGGGACACGCGAGGGCATTACGTCGCTTGCCGCATCGCTCCCAAGCATCGCCACGTCGCGTTCATGAAGCCACTTTGCGCAGGAGGCGTACAACCCTGCCGAATGTGCTGCTACGTCCCACGGACCTTTTTTAGTGCGACGCGCCCAGCGGCCCGTCCGAATGAAAACCACATCGCCACTCTCGACATGGACACCGGCTTTTTGCTCCCAGGCATCGAGGTCTTTTGGATAGATCACCACATCTGGTTCGAGATATGGAACGCCTTTCAACTGCGGTATGTCAATGAGCACGCCGCGTGTGAAAATACCGCCCATAAAGTGAGTGACATCGAGCTTGCTTGCACCCTCTTGCGTCACAGCACTTTGCGGAAAGCCATTGAACATCCGTCCCTTGTAAAACATATGGCAGAGCGCGTCCAGATGCGTTGTTCCGTACCCGTGGTAAGAGACCGAATAAGTATCGAGATCAAATTGGTCTGCTACCGGATGATCGCCGGTCGCGGTCATAATGTGACTCCAGGGAGAACTGTTGTCCACTGCTTTCACGGTGTCCGCCTGACGGGAGAGCGACACGGAAAAGCCCTCAGTTACCAGCCGCGCGGCGGCCAACCGTTTGGCTGGGGTGATGAGATTCGCCGTTCCGGATTGATCGTCCTTACCCCACCTGCCCCAATTTGAAAGTTCCGACATCCATCGATCAACATCTGCTTTGGTGAGTTCTCGAGGATATTGGCGGGCATCGCTCGAGACCGCGGGCGTGAGCCTGATCACGATGCCGGCAAACAAGGCAATCGCCGCTACGTAGTTTAACGGTTTCATGACCGGATAATGTATCAAGTCAGGAATTCCGAAAATGAAACCACTGATACTGGCGATTCTTACCTACGCATCTGTGCTTTGCATGAGCGGGCAACAGTCCGCCTCAGAAGCGGAACTAATTGCTAAGCGCAATGCCCTTGAGAAAGAACTTGAATCAATTGCCATCATCGAGCGCAAACTGATGGTTCCCATGCGAGATGGCAAGCGGATGGCCGCCGACGTCTACCGCCCTAAGGACACTTCGAAGAAGTACCCCGTCATTCTTGTGCGGACCCCCTATAATTTCAACTACTGGGATGTGAAGCTCGGCGCGCCGCGTGACATGACCACGGAACTTGATGCGGTGAAGCGCGGATATGCGTATGTCGAGATGAATGAGCGTGGCCACTTCTTTTCCGAAGGTGAATACGATATCTTGGGCGCCCCACTTTCGGACGGCGATGACGAGCTTACCTGGATGTCACACCAGCCATGGTCCAACGGCAAAGTAGGCGTCATCGGTTGCTCTTCCACCGCGGAGTGGCAACTGGGTGTGGCCGCGCAGAACAACCCTGCGCTAGCTGCGACGATCCCGCAAGGCTTTGGTGCCGGCGTTGGTCGGGTCGGCCCATATTATGAACAGGGCAATTGGTATCGCGGCGGAGCAGTGCAAATGTTATTCATCGCGTGGCTCTATGGCGAACAGAATCAGGTGCGGCCCATGTTTCCGCCTAATACTACACAAGCAGATCTGATTCGGACTTCTAAGGCATTCGATCTCGCGCCACAACTCCCTCCCGTCGATTGGTCGAAAGCCTTAGCGCACCTTCCGGAAATGGACATCATTAAATCCGTCGATGGGCCGCACGGAATTTTCGCTGATAGAGCGGAAGTGGCAACGGGCGGCGCAATGATCAAGCGCCGGCCAAACGATCCGGCCTGGTATCGCGGCGGGTTGTGGAACGACAGCATGCCGATCAATGTGCCCGGATTCTGGTTCATGTCCTGGTATGACGTTTCGGTCGGCCCCAATCTGGCCGCTTACAACTATGTCCGGAAGACCGCACGGCCTGAAATCGCTAACGAGCAATATGCCATCATTGCCCCGACCCTTCATTGCTCCTATAAGCGCGCGAGCGAAGATACGATCGTAGGGGAACGAAGCATGGGTGATGCGCGGCTTGATTATGACGCGCTGACCTACGGCTGGTTTGATTATTTCCTGAAGGGCGAGAAGAACCAGTTTTTAGAGAAAACGCCCAAAGTCCGCTACTTTACGATGGGTATGAACAAATGGCAGACCTCCTATACGTGGCCGCCTGAGGGCGCGCACTCCCTGACATTTTTCCTTGGAAGCGGCGGCAAAGCGAACAGCCTGAATGGGGATGGAGTGCTGAGTGCGAGTGCACCGGCTACCGACATACCCGATACGTTTACTTACGATCCGATGAATCCCGTGCCTTCTTACGGCGGTAACGTTTGTTGCACGGGCAATGCCGTGATTGGGGGTGCGTTCGACCAGCGGAAGATGGAAGCTCGTTCCGACATTCTCGTTTACACGGCAGAGCCGTTTCAAGAAGGAGTCGAAGTGAGTGGCCCGCTAGTACCGACGCTCTACGTTTCATCCGATGCGAAGGATACTGATTTCACGATAAAAGTCATAGATGTCTACCCCGACGGCAAAGCGTTCAACCTGGACGAGACTATTCAGCGTGCTCGCTACCGCGAGGGCTATGACAAGCCCTTGGTTTGGATGGAAAAAGACAAGGTCTATAAACTCACGCTGCAGCCCATGACTACCAGTAACTTTTTCGCCGCCGGCCACAGATTGCGGATTGAGGTCTCGAGCAGCAACTTTCCACGCTTTGACCGCAATATGAACACGGGCGGTAATAATTACGACGAAGCAAAAGGCGTGGTAGCTCACAATTCCGTTCATCACTCAAAGCAATATCCGTCGGAAATTACCGTATCCGTGGTGAAGCGGAACCAGTCTTCTGCTCGCAAAGTGGTCGCCCCGTGAGCAACTGAACGGTTTTATGCTTGCGACAGAACAGGCGTCGATGCAAGAAAATCAAATGGAACGGGGCGCGGAACCAGACTCATTTCTTTCGATCCAAGACTTTGAAGCCTTGGCCGAGAAACGAGTCATGCATGGAGCTTGGGAGCGTATGCAAGGAGGTGCTGCTGACGAAATCACGCTCCGCTGGAACCGGGAAGCCTGGCAGCGCATCCGACTACAGCCACGCGTTCTTGTAGACGTTTCAATGCTCGACACGCGGGTGAACCTGTTTGGTCAGGAATTGCCGTTCCCGATTCTGCTAGCGCCGACCGGCGCCCAGGGGTTGATTCAAAGCAACGGCGACTTGGAAGCAGCCGCCGGCGCAGCGGCCGCCCAGGCAACGCTCGTCATAAGCAGCAGCGCCTCAATCCGGGTAGAGGAAGTGGCGCGGCATGCCCCGGGACCGGTGTGGTTCCAAATCTATGTCCAAAGCGACCGCGCATTCACGAAAGACCTTGTCCAGCGAGCTGAAGATTCCGGATGCCGCGCACTCTGCGTCACGGTCGATTCGCCAACACATGGAATCCGCGACAGGGAGCAGCGGGCAAAGGGCCAATTACCTGATCGGGAGCTGCCGAATTTCATCAGTAAGGACTATTTGAATCCTTCCCTCACCTGGAAGGATATCGACTGGCTCCGGTCATTCGCCAGAACGCCGGTCCTGTTGAAAGGTATCCTAAACGCCGATGACGCTGACATCAGTGTAAAGGCCGGCATAGATGGAATCATTGTTTCCAACCATGGTGGGCGCAACCTCGACACGGTGCCGGCAACGGCTGACGCCCTGCCTAAGATTGTGGAACGCATCGAGGGACGCGTACCAATTCTTGTTGATGGTGGAATCCGGCGCGGTACCGACATTTTGAAAGCGCTCGCTCTTGGGGCCATTGCCGTACAAATCGGCCGTCCCTACCTTTATGGTTTGGGCGTGGCGGGGGCGGCAGGTGTCACGCGCGTGGTCGACATTCTGCGCAGGGAGCTGGAATTAGCTATGATGCTGACCGGACGGCCGACGATCGCATCGATCGACCGATCGGTACTTTGGTAATTTTGCAGGATCATAAAGACTGGGAGGAACTTGTCATGAATTCACGCCGGCAGTTTCTAAGAGCGAGCGCCGCCGCAGGGTTGTTGCCGCTTGTTCGCACTCGGGCTAACACCACCGCGCCGTATACCTATTCAGAATTCGAAAGGCGGATTGCGCGGCGTGATTTCCAGGGCATGACTAAATATGTCCTTCCGACACCGTGTATGCTGCTCGATCTGGACCTCTTTGAGCAGAACATTCGGAAGATGGCTGCTCACTCCAAGAGCGTAGGTATCAGCGTTCGTCCTCATGTAAAAGTGCACAAGAGTGTCGAAGTGGCCAAGCGGCAGATGGCGTTAGGCGCCATCGGACTCACGGCTGCGACAATCGCCGAAGCAGAACTGATGTCCGGATCCGGTATACAAGGCGTGCTTTGGACCAAGCAGCCCGCCAGCCAGAACAATATCTGGCGCGCCGTTTCCTTAAGTAAACGTGATCCATCGTTCATGTTTGTGGTAGACGCCCCTGAGGTCGTCGATTGGGTGGAACAAGCTGCAGTGGCATCAAAAGCGAAATGCCGCGTGGCTGTTTCGGTCTTCGCGAGCATGCCGAGGCAAGGAATTGAAGCGGGCCAACCCGCTCTTACGTTGGCGCAAAAGCTAAGCTCGTCTTCTCATTTTTCTTTCGAGGGCTACATGGCGTATTCGGGAAACGCGGCGCACACAAGAGGATTTGAAGCTCGCTGCAAACGTTCGTCAGAGGATCTCGCCGGAGTGCGAGAAACGATCGAGCTTTCGAAAAAGTGCGGCCTTCCGGTGAATATTGTGAGCGGCGGATCAACGGGCACCTACAATATCGACCAAAACAACGGACTCACGGAGCTCGAGGCTGGTTCCTACGTGTTTATGGACACTGGGTATTGGGCGATCGGCGGAAAAGACGGCAACGAAATCTATTCAGACTTTTCCAGCGCGCTGACGGTACTCACCACAGTCGATGGGAAACTGCATCCCAATCTTGTAACGACCGATTACGGCAACAAGGCCATGGCTCGATCCACCGATCGCGTGAAAGATAAACCCTGGCTGGAAGTGGGAACGCAAGGCGCCGAATATGGGGCGCTTCGGTGGAAGGATGGCGCACCCGAACTCAAGCTCGGCGATCGCGTTGAGATCTACCCGACGAATCTGGACGTGAGCACAGCGGCGTACGATCGGTACTACGTCACTAGAGGGGACCAGGTGATTGACGCCTGGTCCATCATGGGACGCGGCGGCGCGCCGCAACGTTAACAAGTGCTGCTGGAGTCAGGAAGCCAATATGAATCGTCGCGATCTCCTCACAGGGCTTGCTTGTGCGACGCTGGCAGGAAATCCAGAAAGCGCCACTGCCGAACCCGCTGGTGAAACTCTCTACATTCCTCAGCCTCATCGCGTGGAAGACCGGCGGTTCCTCCACGACTTCATGGACGAATTCGCATTCGTGGACCTGGT
>DATBHS010000128.1:0-14168 GCA_036557345.1 Bryobacteraceae bacterium | reverse complement strand
GTTTGCGCTGGATTGGGAGATCTTCAAGAAAAACAAAATAGAATTTTCCGCGCCAGCGGACCTTCACCGTCTGTTCATTGAATCCAGCGCCGCAAGTTTCAATTTCGGCGCCCTCGGGAATCCTGGATACCGGACTCAGGCCCGGCTCACCGGTTGCTGATGGAATCAACTCTACGGCTGCGATGTTGTCGGACAACAAATACGTTTGCTCAGCGGAAATATCGAATGAGGGGAGTGTATTTCCGTTCCACATAGAGGACGCTCGTAACGCAGTCTGCCAGCATTTTCGTACCCGTTTGAACGGGACTGCTTGAGCGTGCCTTGATGTTATGTTCGGATTCTCCTGTATGTTGCGGAACCTTTGAATCTCGAGGCATCTCCTTTGAATTGGAAAAAGTGCGCGCATCTTGAGCAATATTCCGCAGCCGCTTGCGCCAAATGGCCAAGCCGCCGCCCCAGAGCCCAAATCCAACAGCGGTCGAGCCCGTCACCGGTACCAAAGGATTTGTTGCGACTCCAGTGGGACAGATGCTGCGGGGTGCCAGGGGATGATTCTCGGCGTATAATCGCTCGCTGGGCGACGCGACGGAACTGCCGCTGAATAGCGACACGCGCCTTCTGTACCGATGAGCGATTCTCCCCGAATCATCGCCTGCTGGACCGGTTCCCCTTCGTCGAGAGGTTCCGCATACAGCTCGACCTGGACCGCATTACAGTCCAGCTCGTCCAGGTATACCTGAACGCCAAACACGTGCTGGTCTCCTTCAGTTTTGACCTTCGTAGAGCCAAAGCGCACTTTGGGCCAGTGCTGGGATAGTTGCCGCTTCCAGTTCAGCAGGTCTCCGACCAGCTTGTTTCCATCCGAACTGCGCTGAAGGTACGCGGCTGCAAGCGGGATGTAATGTTTCTCTGTGTACTCGCGGACTGTTCGATTCGCGGAGAACTGGGGCGTTAAGCGCGCCATGCTTTCCCGCATCCGATGAATCCAGCCAATCGGCATACCGGCTTCGTCCCGGCGATAGAACTCCGGGATTACTTGCTGCTCGAGCAACGTATACAGCTGCTCGGCTTCAGCAGCGTCCCAGGCCGGATCGTCATCATGCTCCAGCCCGTCGCCGAGAGCCCAACCCACAACGGGCGAATACGCTTCAGCCCACCATCCATCCCGCTCGGAAAGATTCAGACCTCCATTCACGAGCACCTTCATCCCGCTCGTGCCACAGGCTTCCCAAGGGCGGCGCGGCGTATTCAACCAAAGATCCACACCCTGAACCAGATGCTCGGTCAGACGCATGTCGTAGTCGCTCAGAAAAACAGCCTGCCTGCGAGCCGGTGTATGACGGATGAATTCGATCCATTCGCGGATCATCTCCTGGCCGCGGGCATCTTGCGGGTGTGCTTTGCCAGCGAGAATCAGCTGAACCGGCTGGCTCTTGCTGGTGAGAATCGTTAACAGGCGATCCGGGTCGTGCAGAAGTAAGTTCGGCCGTTTGTAAGGTGCGAACCGGCGTGCGAATCCCACGGTTAAATTGTTTGGATCGAAGATCCTTTCGGCTTCAGCGACTTCTTCCTCGGACGCGCCGTGCCCTGCTAATTGTCGGGACGAGCGCTTCCGAACGTATTCGATGAGGGACTTCCGTGCGCTCGCGCGCATTTCCCAAAGCTTTGCGGCTGGCACGCATAGGAGATTTTCTTCGAGCTTTTCCAGATCTCCGCGCCAGCGGCGCTTGCCGCACGCTCCGGTCCACAAGTCATCGGCTTCGACCGAGTCCCAGATGGGAACGTGAACCCCGTTGGTGACGTGGCCGATTGGCACTTCTGCCTCCGGCCAGCGTGGAAACAGAACCTGGAAAATGCGCCGGCTCACTTCACCGTGCAAACGGCTGACGCCGTTCACAGCCCCGCTGCCGCGCATCGCCAGATACGCCATGCTGAATGGTTCCGATGCGTCCTCTGGATTATGCCGGCCCAATGCCAGGAACTCCTGCATCGATAGATTCAATCCACTTTGCGCGTAGTGTCTGAAGTGCCGTTCCACGAGCTCGGGAGCAAACCGGTCGAAGCCTGCCGCTACGGGCGTGTGTGTCGTGAAGAGATTCCCCGTTCGTGTGGCGGTGAGAGCGGCTTCAAAAGGCTGTCCCGTCTCGACCATATAGTCGCGCGCCCGCTCGAGAACTACAAAGGCAGCGTGACCTTCGTTAAGATGGCAGACTTCCGGCTTGATTCCGAGCGCGCGCAGCAGCCGCCATCCACCGATGCCCAATACCTGCTCCTGGCGAATACGTAGTTCCGGCCCGTCTCCATATAACTCGCTCGTAATACCCCGGTATTCCGGCAGATTGGCTGGATCATTTGTATCTAGCAGATAAAGCTTTGTCCGCCCTACCTGAACCTCCCACGTCCGGATCCATAACTTAAAGCCTGGCAGGTTGAGAGGAATGCGTAGCCATTCGCCATCCTGGTGGCGCACTGGCTGGATCGGCAATTGTCCAGGATCATTGAAAGGATAGAGTGCCAGCTGCTTGCCCTCCGCATCGATGTGTTGGCGAAAATAGCCCACCTGGTACAGCAAACCGACACCGACGGCGGGAACACCGAGGTCGCTTGCCGCCTTCAGCTGATCGCCGGCAACGTTTCCGAGGCCGCCCGAATAAATCGGTAGTGCATCACTCAGCATGAATTCCAAACTGAAGTAGGCGACACAAGTGAACGGGGGCGGGTCATACGCCTGCTGAAACCAACCGGGTGTCTGCTCGTGGCGCCTCTTTTCTTCAATCAGCTCCTCAAGCCTCTGCTGGAATTGGGCATCCGACGTCGCTTTTCTCAATTTCTCCCGCGACACGGTTTGGAGCATCACCCAGGGATTCTGTGTCAACTCCCAGAGCTCAGCGTCCAAGCGGCTCCATAGCTCGTCCGCAGAATGGTTCCAAGACCATCGTAAGTTCAGTGCGAGTTCCGTCAGAGCTCGGGTAGGATTTTCCGACAGAGGCTTTTCTTCAGTTCTTCGGTTCATTCTGTTTTCCACTGGGCATCTGCATGATCAGCAGGGGCGCCATCGCGCTACATTTCTCGCAAGCACTTTGCCAGCGCACGGGCTATTGAGACTGGCCGTCAAGCTGCATTGAAACCTGTTGTGAAAGAAGAGGAGTTTTCTCACCAATGTTACTGCCAGTTCAAATGACGTTTCGAAACATAGAGGACCACGCAGGATTGGAACAACTGGTACAAAAAGAAGCCGCCAAACTGGAGCACTTCTATCATCGGATCAACAGCTGCCGTGTAGTTGTGGAACGTCCGCAGCGAGCCCAATCCAGCAAATTCTTCCACGTGCGGATTGATTTGGGTGTGCCAAACGGTGAGCTCGTAGTCAAGCATACGCCTACGCTTCATGGAACCCTGCAAGATCTCCAGTCCGAAAGGTCCCGGCAGGAAGCGGAGTCCGTGCTTGTGCACAAGAGCCCGCAACGCGCCATTCACGAGGCCTTTCACGAAATGCGGCGACGGCTGCAGGACTATGCACGCAAGCAGGAGGGCTTCGTCAAGACAACTCACAAAATGCAGGAAGGGGTGGTAAAGGAACTCTTCCGACAAAAGGGATACGGCTTCCTGGAGACGGCAGACGACCGCCAAATCTACTTCCAGCAGGACTCCGTGCTTCATGGGCATTTCAGCCAGCTTCGTGTAGGCAGCCGTGTTTCCTTCACTGAAGAGATGGGGGAGAAAGGACCGCAAGCAAGCACCGTACGAGTGATCCATCCACGGAAGCAGGCACAAACGGCCAATTCGGCCGAGATCCGACGCGCTAGGCGGGGGTGAAATGCCCGAAATCTCTTGCTCTTTTTCCGGACCTCAAGAATGTGCTCATTGGTGGAAGTTCACCTATAGAGCCGGGTGACGGCAATCCGGTATTGGGTGATTTGCCGCAACCCGTCGGGCGGTATAGCCCAACTCAGCAGCGCCACAAACATTCTTCCCAACCCAAACGCATCTCGCATTTCGGCAAACAGCGTGCGTTGGGGATGGCGGAGGAATAGATAGTGACATCTACACTCGCCAGCACGGCAAAGAACCTGAACCGGGACGCGCTCAACCTCCTGGCTGGCCACACGGGACCGTGCATTACGATGGTGCTCCCGGATCATTATCCCGGAGTTACGGAAGGTTCCCGGTGCGCCATTCTTCACGGTCTGTTGAAGAAGGCTGTCGAGCAACTCGCCACCAGCAGGCTGGCCCGGCAAGCGAAGAGTTTGCTGGTGCCGCTCGAAGAGATCAGTCAAGACCCCACTTTGGAGCAAGGCGGGCCGGGCTGGGCATTCTTCCGCGCAGCTGATTTTTTCGCATCCTACCGCGTGCACACACGACTTGAGAGCGTGTCGATCGCTAGCCACTTTTTGTTGTCGCCGTTCCTCGCCGATGGCTTAATTCCGGAGGAATTGTTCGTTTTGGGTCTGAGCACAAAGCATCTTCGGCTGTTCGAGTATTCCCATGGCGAATGCCATCAGGCCACTCTGCCGGAAACAGTCCCGCCCAATCTGGACGCGGCAGGGCAATTCGACCGCTCTGAGCGCAATCTCGAGAACCGTTCCTCCGCAGGTTTTTCAGTGGGAGACTTACACCGTGTCCGTTTCGGTACCGCAACAGACCGTGAGACCGAGGACGCGTATCTTCACGACTTCTTTGTGAGGATCGACCGCGGTTTGAAGACCTTGTTGGCAGGCCGGCCTCTATTGCTCATGGGCATCCAGAAACACATGACGGCATACCGTGAAGCCGCAATAGACGGAAACGCGTTGTTTGTCGGCGATCCGGGCAACATCGAGTCCTTGTCGCCATCTGAGGTCGCGAGCCGGGTGCGCGAGACGCTTCAAGAGGACTACTACAAACGCGGAGATGCAGTGTTTGTCAAGTTGCGCGAGATGCGGGACCGGGAGCGTGTGACTACCGATTTGAGAGCGACTCTCGATGCCGCTGCGCAAGGGCGAGTGCATCAACTGTGCGTTCGGGCGGAAACAGAACTGTATGGTTCTTCGGGCGTGGATCGGGTGGATGCAAGCGAAGAGGATCTGGTGAACGCGACCGTTGCCGAAACGCTGCGGCACACGGGCGAAGTGTTTGTGGTGGCGCAGGATCGCCTTCCTGCCACTCAGCCGGTAGCCGCCATTCTGCGCTACTGACCAGAGCGGCTGGCCACAAACGGTCGGTCGCATTTTGCCCAATCTCTGGGATTTCTGGAGTGGCAGCGCGGGTACAAGAACAATGCAGCGCGAGGGTTAACAGATCCGCGGTCGGAAACTCCATAAAACGTCTTCGAATGTATCAACGTGAGTTTGATAGCGTGGACCAGTAAACGCGAGCCGGCATACCCGAGACAACATGGTCCTTCCATTAGAAATCGAATTTCACAACCGTCGACCGATAGAAGATGTCGAAACCCGTATTTGGCAGGAAGTGGCCGAGCTGGAAAAATTCTACAACCGGATCTTTGGTTGCCGCGTGGACGTGGAACTCCCCAGCCATTCACGGCGAGCCAGCGTAGCCGAAGTCCGGCTTTTGTTTCGGGTTCCTACTAAAGACGCGGCCACACCAGCTGAGTTTCGCGGCGGTGCGGCGAACACCGAGGGGATGTAACGGATAGAAGTGAAGGCAGAGCACAAGGACACTCTAATGGCGGTACACAATGCCTTCACAGCGGCCCGCCGCCATCTGGAGGAGTTCACTGGGCATCGCCACACGACCACTTAACACTGAACGCACTTCCAATGTGCTTCCCATGGAAGCCCGGTAGGCATTTCAAAAACGTGTAGCGGAGTGACACGGGAATGAAAATGCGATGATAGCCATTCGACTTCCGGGTTGAGTGCTCGACTGTGGTCCGAGAAATCTACTGGAAACAAGATGTGATCGATTCTCATGGATACTCCAATTGGCAATCGGCTTTCACAGCCGAACATGACTGCGCTCGTCGTCATGCAAGCGCGAGATCACTCCGGCTAGATCGTAAGTACCGGGCAGGGTGAGTTGCGGATAATGGAGTACACATGGGAGCGCCAGGAGCCTAGCACCTCCCGGGCATGTCCCCTTCCGATGACAAGCAAATCGGCCCCATAGCTTTTTGCCGTCTCGGCTATGACGGTTGCGATCTCGCCCTTCGCGACACAAATGGGAACGCTCACTTGTGCTGATGTTTCACAAGACTGCAATCGCGAGGAAAGTTCAGGTTCGGATTGCTTTTTGTCCGGCGGAATTGCGTGCACGATGATCAGTGAGCATTTCAGATCTTCTGTGAGCAAACCGGCGTGCCGGATCGTTTTGACGCTTTCCTCGCTGTCGTCAACGGCACACATGATCAACCGGCACGGATACGGCGGGCTGTGCAAGTTTTCCAGATGAGCGCTGGTCCACACTGCGCAGAGAGAGTCGTGAATAACCTTTGAGGTGACAGACCCAAGAAGCGCAGCGCGAAAGCGCCCGTAGCCATGCGTCGGCATCATAATCAGGTCGACATTTGCAGTCCTTGCATACTCCGCTATTTGTGCCGCAGGATCGCCCTTCCGTACTACCGCGTCAGCCCCAATCGAAGGAAGGTGTGCTCTTCGAAACTCCTCGAGGGCCATTCGCTGCGTGCTTTCCAGTTCATTGAAACTCCCTATGCCTTCTAGAAGAAGCGGATCAATCTCGCCGGACCAAGAGTAGGGAGTCTCCCACACATTCAAAACGGTGAGGTGAGCCCCCAAGCGCTGCGCCATATCCACAACCCATGGCACAATTTGCTCGCAGGGCTTCGAGAAATCTATAGGGAATAGAATGTGCCGAAATTCCATATGTTAGCCTCGGGCGAGTTTTTGTTCATTCCGTTTACAATATGCGTTTTGGCTTGGCTGGCTAGCGAGCACTTGGCCGACCATAAAAGTGGCTCTAGTGCCTCTGGCATTCCTTGCACTGGTAGCCACTTGAGAATTGAATTACGTACCTGCGCCAATTCACGCAACAGCTGCGTGGAAAGACACAAAAGGGAACTAGATTCGCCATGGACGCCGAGTTCCTCTCAGACCGAAACTGGTTCACCGCCGTGAAAAGACCGCCCGCAGACTTGGGCCTCTTCCTTGAGAGGTTTAACCTTGCAACTGGCAACCAAGATGCCAGGAACTTTGCTGCTCGCTGCTGCGGAGAAAGGCATTTTCGTAATTTCGGCATAAGACGTGAACGCTGGAAGAAGGTAAGTCGAACCCTGCAGCCGGCGGCGATGAGAGTCAAGCTGCCACGGCGCCGATGGAGCCACAAATCCATATCGAATCCTATGGGCGCTTTCGGGATCTGCTCGAAGCCGCTCCCAACGCCATCTTTGAGGTGGAGCTGGACGGCACGATCGTGCTCCTGAACGTTGCTGCCGAGAGAATGTTCGGTTATCAACGCGAGGCGTTGCTGGGTCAATTAATCGAGGTTTTGATTCCGGAATCCCTGAGGCAGCGGCATCACGAACACAGGGGACGTCACGCGGAATACCCCCTCACGCGTCCCATGGGCATCGGTCTGGAGCTTTGGGGACGACGGAACGACGGGAGTCAGTTTCCGGTTGAAATCAGTCTCAGCCCCATTCGATCGTCTGAGGGATCCCGCGTGATCGCGATAGTGCGCGACATTACCAGCCGAAAGGAGGCCGACGCGAAGATCCAGGCGTTTACCGCTGAGCTGGCGGCAAAGAATCAGCAGCTTGAAATCCGGAACCGCGAAGTCGAGCGAGCAAATCGGCTCAAGAGCGAGTTTCTGGCCAGCATGAGCCATGAGCTCCGGACGCCGCTGCATACGATCGTCGGATTCGCGGATCTCTTGGCTGAAGAGCTGAAGGGACCTTTGAATCAAAATCAAAAACGCTTTCTCGACCACATTCAGCGGGATTCCCGCCACCTATTGGAGCTAATCAACGACATTCTGGACCTCAGCAAAATTGAGTCGGGACGCCTGGAATTGCATCCCGAGCTGTTTCGAGTGCCTGATGCCGTTGCCGAAGCCATGGCTGGGCTTCGTCCTCTTGCGGAGAATAAGCAGATCCGTATCACTGAGGCGATCGACCGCGAATTAGAGATCACTGCAGACCGGCTGCGTTTCAAAGAGATTCTCTCCAATCTGATCAGCAATGCGATCAAGTTCACGCCGGAAAAAGGCCAAATCACGATCGAATCAAGCGAAGGGCCTAAGAGTGTCTTCTTCGCGGTCACGGATACGGGTATTGGCATCGATCCCGCCGAGCAGCAGGCTATCTTTAACAAGTTCTATCAGCTGGGATCCACGACGCGCGGTGTTCGGGAAGGCACAGGCCTCGGATTGGCCATCACCAAGAGCTTAGTGGAGATGCACGGCGGGCGCATTTGGGTGGAGAGCACGCCGGGCCAGGGTAGCCGGTTTCAATTGACACTTCCGCGCGCCGGAATCGAAAGGCCTGCGAAATCGGGAGAAAGCGCACATCCCTTCCCCGGGGTGCAATCATGAGAGCAAAATCCCCTGCGAGCACAGGAATGAGTGAGAACGCTTCTGGAGTTCGTAACAGGACGAGCGAGAAGTCGGGGAATCGGCTCAGCGTTTCCCTGGTCATTGTGGACGATAACCCGGGGAGCCTCGAGCTGCTGGCCACGGCCTTAGAACAACCAGGTCTGGACATTTCGACCGCGACCGATCCCGAGGAAGCCTTGGACCTCATCTTTCAAAAACATCCTCAGCTTGTTCTGACCGATTTAGTGATGCCGAAAATGAGTGGGCTCGAGTTGCTGGAGCGGATTGTCAGCTTCGATCCTGCGATTGAAGTGCTGCTCATGACGGCCCACTATTCGACCGAATCTGCTGTAGAGGCGATCCGCAAAGGGGCCAGCGACTACCTGAATAAGCCGGTTTCCATCCCCGCGCTTCGCGAGCGCTTCCGCACGATGATTGAGGAGGTGCGCCGGCGGCTGCGCGCGTCTGAGCTCCAAGAAGAACTCCGCGGCAGCGCGCAATTCGAACGCATTATTGGCAACAGCCCGGCGATGTGGGAGCTCTTCTCGCGTATCCGCCGCATTGCTCCCCACTTCCGAACGGTTTTGATTACTGGGCCGACCGGCTCCGGGAAGGAGTTAGTTGCGCAGGCACTACATCGCCTAAGTCCCGTCTCTTCAGGAAATCTCGTCGTACTGAACTGCTCCGCCGTGGTGGAGACGCTGTTCGAAAGCGAGCTATTTGGCCATGTCAAGGGGTCCTTCACCGGCGCTACGCATGACAAAGTGGGACTCGCAGAACACGCGAGCGGCGGCACGCTTTTCCTGGATGAGATCGGGGATATGCCGCTCGGAACGCAAGCAAAACTGTTGCGCACGATTCAAAACCAGGAAGTGCAGCGCGTGGGCTCTTTGCAGCCTCACAAGGTGAATATCCGCGTGATCGCAGTGACCCACCAAGATCTTCGCTCCATGATTCGAGAAGGCAAATTCCGCGAGGACCTCTATTACCGGCTCTCGATGGTAGAGATTCGAGTGCCATCGCTTGCCGAGCGCAAGGAGGATTTACCCTTGCTGGCCAGACATTTTATCGAGAAGTTTTCTGAGCAATTCGACAAGCCAGTTCGGGGCGTGACGCCGCGTGCCAGCATTGTTCTGAGCCGGTATGACTGGCCGGGAAACGTGCGCGAGCTCGAGAACGCAATCGGCCATGCGTGCATGATGGTTTTGAGCGATACGATCGATGTCGGCGACCTGCCGGAATATCTCCGCAGTCCGGAATACGCCCAAGGTGGGACCAGCGAGCGCACCGCCACAATTACAGTGCCCACCACCTCGGAAGCTGGATCCGCCGCCTCCATGCTCGAAAATACGGAGCGCCGCTTGATTGCCGATGCACTGGCGAAGGCTTCGGGAAACCAGTCAGAAGCTGCGCGGTTCCTGCGGATTGGGAGAGACGCTCTGCGCTACAAGATGAAAAAATACGGTCTTGCCGCCTCAGCGAGCAGCTGAACACTGGGCGAGAAAGCGACGGATCTGGTCGCGGAACTCGTGAAGAAAGACCGGTTTGGTGATATATCCCGAAAAGCCAGCCCCTAATACCCGCAGATCATCACCCTTCATAGCGCTCGCGGTGAGCGCAACAATAGGGACTCCGGCCAATTGCTGTTGTTTTTGAAACTCAGCGAGGGTTCGAAATCCATCCAGCTCGGGCATGTACAGATCGAGCAACACCAGATCCGGAATGGCATGTAAAGCCGTTGCAATGGCTTCGCGCCCGCTGCTGGCTTCCATGACTTCATATCCGAAGGATTCGAGCATGAGGCGCTCGAGTTCTCGGCTTGCCGGCCGGTCATCCACGATGAGGATTCGAACCATGATTCCCTCGCCGCCGGTATATTACCGCTTGCCCAGCCGGGAACAAAATACGAATTGCAGGTGTGGTAATACGCCCTAGGTATTAAAGTTCCTAGCTGGCCAGCGGCGTGCAGTAGCGTTTCTGGGATGACTGAATCAATTGAGTTGCGACAGCTGCGCTATTTTGCAGCGCTCGCCGAGGAGCTTCATTTTGGCCGCGCCGCTCGCCGCCTCGGTATCTCACAACCTCCGCTCACCAGACAGATCCAACAACTGGAGCGGGCGTTAGGCGCTCCGCTGTTCGAGCGAACGAAACATGTGGTCCAACTCACGGTGGCAGGCCGGGTGTTTCTGGAGGAAACACGAAAAACACTGGAACAGGTGTCTCGCTCGTTCGAACTGGCGCAGAGAGCACATCGTGGAGAGCTGGGCCAGCTGGCGCTCGGTGTGGCGCCACTACTCGAGGCTAGCGCCTATCCAGCATTGGAAGCGCACATCAGGAAAAATTTCCCTCACGTACAAGTGAAACGCCATGTCCTTCCTTCTGACCAACAGCCGCCGCTGATTCGCAATGCCAGTCTGCATGCCGGGCTCGTGAGACTGCCACTGGAGGAACACGACTCTCTCACGCTCGAGTTCTTGTTTCGGGAGGCACTTGTCGTAATAATGCGGGACGATCATCGGCTCGCCAACAGAAGAGCGGTTCGAATCGCCGAGTTATCCGGGCAGAATCGAATCGCCATCCGTAAGAAATTCAACCCGGCTTTTTATCGCTACATCCGCCTGTTATGTGATCGAGGTGAATATCGCGCCGCACGAGTCATCCCGGTAAATACACTCCCGGAATTGCTGAATTCCGTGCTCAGCGCCGATGGTGTGGCCATTGTTCCAGCTAGCCTGAAGCGGCAGTTCACAAGCAGGTTACACTACGCTCGCCTCCTCGACACGAACGCGGACATCCAGGTGGGGTTGGTTTATCGCCGAGATAATCCCTCTCAGATCGTGCATTTGCTGCAACGCGTCATTCATCAAATGGAATGGCCGAATATAGCTTAAATACAGCGCGGATGTACCGAGTTAACTAAACGCCGCCCAACTCCCCACATGGATCGATGAATTCATATCGCGAGCGGATAAGCTCGGTCAGCCTGCCGGCGACGTCGCCCAGACCATCGGCACAGTACTGATTCTCGAGAGCCTGAACGTCATTTGCCAACGGATAATCGCCGAAAACTTCCGCGATCCAGCGATGGCAGCAGCGTACGTAGATAGTCCAGCTTCTCCTCGTAGCCTGTGTGCGACAGATCGACCACGATGCTCCCGTCCGGGTGACGCAACGCTCCTGCAGATCGCGTGGTCGTAGTGGTGGATCGGCACTGCCAAACACGGTCACACCCGGGAGCGCTTCGGGCGATGTGTAGTCGCCCTCCAAATCGAGGATGCAGAGGCAGTAGCGGCTACAGCTTGGGGGCCGCTTCGATTCCTATTCGCCCGTTGGCGTCCGTTCTCGTCCGCTGGCGTCCGGGATGGAAGGTCTTTATTTTCTGTAAGTTGTTGGAGGCGCGGGGCGGGATCGAACCGCCGAATAAAGGTTTTGCAGACCTCTGCCTTACCACTTGGCTACCGCGCCGGTTGAGGGTATTCTCTCCGCAACATACCACACGAGCCGCCTTTGGCCTGCGCGATACACTCATCCAACGGATGAACGTACCGACAACGGCTCGTAAGTTTGTGGAACGCCTGTTCGCTCCGAGCGCCTTCGAACTCACTGAGGAGCTCTTCCTGCGGCTGCTCGGGCTGACTTATCTCGCAGCCTTTGCCTCGCTCTGGCCCCAGATAGACGGCCTCATTGGCTCTCACGGCGTGGCCCCGGCGGCACAGCTTATAGAGGCGTTGCAATCCGGTGCAGGCAGCGCGGCTTTCTGGGATGTGCCATCGCTGTTCTGGTTTTTTCCCACCGATTCCGCGCTGGTGTGGCTGTGCGCGCTTGGATGTATTGCCGCGCTGCTGTTGCTCTGCGGCGCCTTTCGGCGTCTTGCTGCCGTTAGTTGTTTCGTGCTTTATCTGTCGCTGGTGTCGATCGGCCAGCCGTTCACCGCCTTCCAATGGGACGCCTTGTTGCTCGAATGTGGTTTTCTAGCTTTTTTTACCGGTACCGGATGGCTGATCTGGGCGTACCGGTTTCTACTCTTTCGCCTCATGTTTGAATCCGGCGTAGTCAAGCTGGCCTCGCATGACCCGAACTGGCGAAATCTTCACGCGCTTCGATTTCATTTCATGACACAGCCGTTACCGAATCCCATTGCATACTATGCATACCGGCTCCCGCCTTGGATGCTGGACGGGATGACCGCGGCAACTCTATGCATTGAGCTGGCCGCTCCATGCCTGCTGTTTTGTCCGAGGCGCTTCCGCCAAGCCGGCGTTGCCTTGTTAATACTCCTGCAACTGACGATCGTCCTGACGGGTAACTACGCCTTCTTCAACTTGCTCGCGCTGGCGCTCTGCCTTTGCGGCCTCGATGACCGAACCTTTGCGCCCTTAAGCCGCGTCCTGCATTGGCGCCCTTTTGTTTTGCGCCGATATCATCTGCCTGGCGTGCCCGCCTGGCGAGCAGCCGGGAATGTTGCGATCGCCATTCTCATCTTCTTTGGCGCCATCGAGGTAGTGGATATGCTAGGACTCCACACGAGGCACGGGTTCGCCAGGCCGCTAGCGGCAATCGCTCCTTTCGAGATCGTAAACACGTACGGACTCTTCGCCGTTATGACCACGACCCGGCCCGAAATCGTTCTCGAGGGATCGGACGACCAGGTCAACTGGCGAGAGTACTCGTTTCCGTACAAACCCGGCAATGTGTACCGCGGGCTCCCATTTGTAGCGCCCTACCAGCCACGCCTCGACTGGCAAATGTGGTTTGCGGCGTTGGGTAGTTACCAGGCCGATCCGTGGGCCGGTGAACTCATCTTCCGGCTGCTTACCGGAGAGAAGGCAGTGTTGGGATTGCTCGACTTTACGCCGTTTGAGAAGCCACCACGATACATACGCGCCCTGTTGTACGAATACGACTTCACGCTCCCTTCGGACCGCGCACGCACAGGTGCGGTCTGGCGGCGCACGTTACGCGGCGTTTGGCTCGGTCCCGTTTCGCTCAAGCAGCCATAACATTTTGCTTTGCCGGAGCGAACTCAGTAATGATGAACTATGGAGATCGCGGGCGCCCAGACCCGGGCTGCCTACTCTCAGCAAGAGCTGCAGAACTGCATGATACGGTACCAGGCAGCGGATCCCGATGCGGCCCGCGCCTTGATACAGTATCTCAGCCCCGCGCTCTTTCGTTTTCTTTCCAGCCAGGCCGCAACCCGGAATGAGACCGAGGATTTATTGCAGGAAGCATGGCTTCGAATTCACAAGGCCCGTCATACGTACCGGCCAGGCGAACCCGTACTGCCTTGGATCTACGCCATCGCACGGCATGTCCGAGTGGATGGCTACCGCAGGCGCCGACGAATCTCGCAACGAGAGGTTGCAGCAGAGACTCTACCCGAAAGAGCGGCGAACGACGAAGCGACACCGCAACTGCCGGACTTCGAAGCGCTCGTGTCGTGTCTGCCCGAGAACCAGCGCGAAGTGGTGACGCTTCTTAAAGTCGAGGGCCTCAGCCTCGAGGAGGTCGCGAGAGTAACCGCCTCCACGGTCGGGTCCGTGAAGCAGAAAGCGCACCGCGCGTATAAACGTCTTCGCGCGATTCTTGCGCAAGAACCGGCAGCAGGTGAACCGGCATGAACTGTTCAGATCTCGACTTTCTGCTAGGAGAGGGCCGGCCATTACCACCCGCCGCCGATG
>DATBHS010000127.1:0-38278 GCA_036557345.1 Bryobacteraceae bacterium | reverse complement strand
GGTATAGAACGTTTTGTCGATCGCGAGGAATTAGACCGCTTCCTTCGCCGCGTCCGCTTTGCCTCCCAACACTCTGCGATTGTGATTCCAAACGATCTTCTCGCCGCGGCCGTACGTCGGCTCGCTGAAGGGCGCAGCAGTTTCGCTCAACTCCGCGATGCTACGAAGGGTGGGGGCCTGCTTGCGGCGCTGCAATCGCAACTGCCGATGCGCGAGATTGACGAGGTCGCGCCCGCCTTCGTCACGCTACCCGGGAGGCGACGTGCGCGCATTGAGTATCACGACGGCCGGCCGCCATCCGTAGCATCGCGCCTGCAGGATTTTTTCGGTATGAAAGAAACTCCTTCGGTGGCGCGCGGAACGGTGCCGCTCGTAGTCCAATTGCTCGCCCCCAATCAGCGCCCGGTACAAGTTACTACCGACCTGGTCAGCTTCTGGAAGAATCTTTATCCGCAAGTTCGTCGTGAGCTGAGCCGGCGTTACCCCAAGCATGCGTGGCCGGAGATCCCGATTTAGCGCGAGCTTCGTCAAGAATCTTCTTTAGAATCGGCGGAATCTCGAACACAGCCCGATTCTCCAGCGCGGCTATCTTCGCCTTCATCGTATGCAGGCGGCCGCTCGCAAGCAAATCCCGTACTGCGGATTCGATACCGCGAAAATTGGGCAATACGACTCCAACGCCCATTTCCAGAATCCATTCGGTGTTGTATCGTTCTTGCGGCAGCGTCCAGGCGTTCCTTTCAACAACTACCGGCAACCCCATCTGTATTGCCTCTGAAATGCTTCCCGGTCCTGCCTTTCCAATGAAAAAATCCGCCACGCGCATATAGTAAGGAATCGCTTTTGTGAAGCCCTCGACAACAATCTTGTTCCTGGTTTTCAGGCGCTCCAGCCGCCGGCGCAGTTCGGCATTCCGGCCGCAGATCATGATCAGTTGCAGATCCATCGAGCTGTTCCCCAAACGTTCGGCAATCGAGTACATGGCCCTTGAGCCTTCTCCGCCAAACAGAACGAGCCCAGCCGGCAGGCCCGATTGAAGCCCAAGCCGCACCCGCTCTGGGGCGCAGTCGCAATGTCGAGTCTCATAGAAGTCCGGCCGCAGAATCATTCCGCTGGTTCTAAAAACGCGTGAGCTCGCGTGGCCCATTTCGGCGGCCTGCTCTGCCGCGTGTTGTGTCCCGCAGATAAAGTATTGCGGTTGGCGCTCTATCCAAAAATGAGGCGGATAATCGGCGAGATCCGTGAGTATTGTTACCAGAGGCGCCTCCGGAAGCGTCTGCCGTAAGCTTTGAAAGAGAGCACGATTGAAGTTCGGCACCAGCGATACCACCATGTCCGGCTGCTCCCGTTCCCAAAACGTACTGAGCAGCCGAACCTGCGCCGGATGATAGAGACGGATCACCCCATGCATGACACGCAGCAACTGTGCTGAGCCGAAAGTCCAGCCCTTGGCAAGCAAGAGATTGTAGAGGTCTTGCAGCCGGATGCCTGTTAGCTTGCGAAAAACATCAAGCGAATCAAGCACCTCCTGGAGGTTCACCAACCTGACGTGCCAATCGTATCCGCTCGAAGCAATTACGCTCTGTAGGGCCAGGGCCGCGCTGCGATGTCCGCCCCCCGCTTCGAAATAGACAAAATCCAGAATTGGCGTCCGAGGCACTTCCCATCCTAGGCAGGAATCGCCGCATTCACGAACGATTCGCTAAATTTTCACCGTACTGTCATTCAAGTTGCATTAAAAAGAAGGCAGCGAGGGTGAGAACCATGCTCAATCCCGTAAACTGGATACCGAAGAGGGCCGCGCCATGACGGCCCACCAGTCGATGCTCCATTTTATTGCCACGCGCGATCACAAGTTGATGCGCAAGGTGAACAAGTGGCCCGCGCCGAAGTGGATCCGGTTGTGGGCCATTGCGGCAACACGTGCCGGGGACGGCTGGCTGTGGTATCTCACCGGCCTGTTCATTCTGCTGCTTGGTGGAGACGATCGCCTCACCGCCATTGCTGCGGCCGGATCCGCAGCGCTGGTGGGCGTGGGCGTATTCATGTCGTTGAAGAAGCTTTCCGGCCGCAAACGGCCTTGCGAGATAGAGCCGCACTGCTGGGCAACTCTTCTTCCACCGGACCAGTTCTCTTTCCCATCCGGTCACACGATTACGGCATTTGCGATCGCGATCACGCTCGGCGAGTTCTACCCGGCACTCCTCGCGGCACTACTGTTTTGCGCCCTCAGCATAGCTGTCTCACGGATTCTGCTTGGCATGCACTTCCTCAGCGACGTCATCGCCGGAGCGCTGATCGGCAGCGGCCTGGCACTCAGCAGCCACAGCCTTTTCACGTAATCTCACCGGAAGAAGCCACCAGGCGCGAGGATCGGGCGATTCGCCCCACTTAGGTTCTTTATACCTCGCTATATTGGAAATGGCCACGCACCACCACAGCCAAGTGGGAAAAGCGCTGGGATAAAATTTCCGGCCAATCTTCATGTTGCGCCGAACGCTCCTCTATCTTTCAGAGCAAAGCTGGCTTCGTCACTGGATGGAGGATTCGTCTGTTTCGCGGCGGCTCACCTCGCGGTTCATTGCCGGATGCTCACTTCCTGAAGGCATTCGCGTCCTCCAGCGGCTTTCAAGAGAGCGGATTTTTGCCACGCTGGACTTCCTGGGAGAAAACGTCGCATCGATCGAGGACGCAAGCCGGTCCAGGGAGTCTTATCTCGCTGCGCTGAGTGAAATCGAGCGTACAGGCCTGCCCGCCACCGTTTCCATCAAATTGACCCAGTTCGGCATCGATTTTTCCCAAGCCGCGTGCCGCGCCAACGTTGCGGCATTAGTCGAACGGGCCAAGGCAATGGATAGCCGTGTCGAAATCGATATGGAATCGAGTTCCTACACCGATCGCACGGTGGAGATGGTGGTCGGGCTTCACGAGCTCTTTCCGGGTCATGTTCGCGCGGTGATCCAGGCCTACCTGTACCGAAGCGAGGCCGATATCCGGATGCTCTCTCTGCGCCAGATTCCGGTTCGTCTTTGCAAGGGGGCGTACCGGGAGTCAGCCTCGCTCGCGTATCCGAAGAAGTCCGACGTCGATGCCAATTATGTGAGGCTCATGAAATTGCTATTGGCCGAAGGAACGTATCCCGCGATTGCCAGCCACGATGAGTCCATCCTTCGGGAAGCGGTTCGCCATATTAAGGAACATAATCTCGGGACGAATCGTTTTGAGTTTCAGATGCTCTATGGAATCCGGCGCGATCTGCAACGCGAGCTGGTTTCACAGGGCTTTCGCCTCAGGCTCTATGTACCCTACGGCGATGCCTGGTATCCCTACTTCATGCGCCGGCTCGCGGAAAGGCCGGCGAACTTGTTTTTCCTGGCCAAGAATCTCGTCCGGAGTTGATACGGTGCTGCCGCAACCTCCACGATAAAAAAGGAGTCTAATAAAGGAAATGAAGTATTGGCTCTATCTCGCCGCCAAGCTTCTGCTTGGCGCTGGAGCCGTGTGCGGCTTGCAGGTCGCACTTATTTCGTTTTATCCGCAAGCTCCTGCTCCGCTGGCCCGGTTCGGACCTGCCCAGCCGCTCTTTCTCCACGACATGTTGTTCACGTTCGCGACCCTGGGAGTCTGGCTGATCGGCGCTGCCGTGCTGTTTGCGATTTTTTGGGATCAGCGCCGGCGATGCCGGACCTGCTTGCACAGGCTCATCATGCCTTTGCGTAAGGGTTCATGGGGAAACATGGTCACCTCCGGCAGGCCCCAAACCGAGTGGATCTGCCCGTTTGGCCATGGCACTCTGCGCATCGAAGAACTACAGATCACGGGCCGGCAGTTTCCCGATTGGGAGCCGCACGACGACGACATCTGGAAAGAGCTAGAATCGTATTACCAGGCCCGGAAATAGTAACTTCGGGGAGCCCCGGGCGTCCAAGCCGTTGAGAGTGTTATTCTATCCGAGCTATTCGTTTGCCCGTACGAATTAAACTTCCTCGTCGAAGAGCTTCCGGCCGCGCAGGTTCACCGAAACCTGTCTTGACGGTAAAGTACATCACCCTCTTCGCCGCAATAGCGGTCTTTCTGGCGGTGATCATTGTGGTCTCCGTCCTGTATGCAAAATACGCGCGCTTAACGGATGAGAAGCTGGCGCAAGGTCCATTTCCGAATACTTCTCTCCTTTACGCAGCACCAGAGTTGGTCGGTATAGGAGACCCGGGGACGCCCCTTCAACTGGCATCGCGGCTGCGTGAAAGCGGATACGGAGAAGATGCCCGAACGAATCCAACCGGCTGGTATCATCTCCGGCCCGATGCGATCGAAATTTTCCCAGGCGATCGGTCTTCAACGGACTCCGAGCCCGGCGTGCTCCGCTTTGGCAGCGGGCGAATTTCGTCCATCATTGCCCTCAGCGACAACACTCCACGCACCGAATACACGCTGGAGCCGCAGCTTCTCAGCAGTCTCTATGACAAGAATCGCGAAAAACGACGCCTGGTGAAATACGATGACATTCCGCCTGTTCTGGTTCACGCCATCATTTCGATCGAGGACAAGCGCTTCTTTCAGCACTCCGGGTTTGATCCCATCCGTATCGTCAAGGCAGTTTGGGTCGATCTAAGAGAGCACCGCAAAGACCAGGGTGCCTCCACCCTGACTCAGCAACTTGCGCGTAATCTCTGGCTCGATAGCCGGAAGACATGGACGCGCAAGTTTGACGAGCTGTTGATCACCATTCACCTCGAGCGCAAGCTCACCAAGCAAAAAATCTTCGAATACTACGCGAACCAAGTGGACCTTGGCCGTCGAGGCTCGTTTGCCATTCGCGGTTTCGGGGAGGCGTCGCAGGCATATTTCGGAAAAGACATCCGCTCCCTGACTCTTCCGGAAGCTGCGACTTTAGCAGGGTTGATCCAGGAGCCCAGCCGCCGTAACCCGGTTCGCTGGCCGGAGCGCGCGAAGGCTCGCCGCAATGTCGTGCTCCAGCAAATGCTCGAAAATGGCTATGTCTCCCGGAGCCAGCATGATGCCGCCGTCGAAGCCCCGCTGGTGGTCGCCCGGCAGGGTTTCGAATCCGCAGACGCTCCCTATTTTGTCGATCTTGTGAACAAGCGCCTTACCGACGAGTTCCAGGACCGCGACTTCGGCGATTCCGGCTCGAAGATTTACACGACCCTCGATCCGGACCTGCAACGTGATGCGGCCGAAGCGGTCGCCACCGGGATGCGCGGTGTGGACGAAATCCTGGCAAGGCGGCACAAGCACGGCGCACCTGTCGAAGAACCGCAAGTCGCGCTAATCTGCCTGGATCCCCATACCGGAGAAGTCAAAGCCCTGATCGGGGGACGGAATTATGGTCTCAGCCAGTTGAATCATGCGGTCGCCAAGAGACCTTCGGGCAGTGTTTTCAAGCCCTTTGTTTATGCCGCTGCGCTGAATACGGGGTTGTGGGACCAGCCGGACCCGATTACGGCATCCACTATCTTCCCGGACGAGCCTCGCACGTTCTTGTTTGACGGAAAACCGTATGAGCCGGTCGATTATCACCATAGCGACTGGCTCGGCAACATAACAGTGCGCGAGGCCTTTGCAAAATCGCTCAACGTTCCCACCGTGGAAGTCGCCGAGCAGGCCGGCTATGGGGCCGTAGCCGATCTCGCGCACAAGGCAGGGCTCGCGGACATCCGGGCGACCCCGGCCGAAGCTCTTGGCGCGTACGATGTCACTCCTCTCGAACTGACTGGCGCCTATACCGTATTCGCCAACCAAGGTGTCATGGTCCAGCCCCGCATGGTTTCGAGCATTGTGGACCAGTCTGGAAATGAAGTATGGGCATCGCAGCCACAAACGCGCAAGATCATAGATCCAAGAGTGAATTTTGTGCTGGTGAACCTGATGGAGGAGGTTTTGCGCAGCGGCACGGGAGCCGGTGTTCGGGCCCGCGGGTTCATGCTTCCCGCAGCCGGAAAAACCGGAACTTCACACGACGCCTGGTTCGCCGGCTTCACCACAAAGCTGCTGTGCGTTGTATGGGTCGGCTTAGACGACTATCAGGACATCAAAATGGACGGCGCAAAAGCCGCTCTTCCCATCTGGACGGAATTCATGAAGCGTGCGCACAAGCACCGCGCGTATCGCGACGTCGCCAATTTCGACGTGCCGGATGGAGTTGTTAGCGCTCAGATTGACGGCGATACCGGCCAGCTTGCCACTACTGCCTGTCCTCGTGTTGTGACCGATTACTATCTGCTTGGCACGCAGCCCGTTCAATTCTGTCTGCTCCACCACGGCGGGTCAACCGAAATAGCAGGGTGGGAGGCCTCACCTCCTCCGTCCGCTCAGGCGGCGCTCCCGACGGTCTTGCCGACTCAGGCCATGGCGCAGCCGCCACCCGGCACCCCTCAGAATCCGAATAACAACCCGCAGAACAAGCCCAAAAAGAAATCCGGCTTCTTCGATAAGCTGAAAAGCATTTTCCGGTAAGATTTTAGAGCCGCGACCGGGCGCGGTCGGGGCCGAGCGGTTGTGAGACTCCAACCAAACTTTCTCCTCGCCAGCCTACCTGAAAAGGGTATATAGTAGATCACACAAGGGGGATCACATGGTCTCTTTTTCGGGCTGGCGCCGCCTCGCCGGGTCTCTTCTGGCACTCTGCCTCGTTACCGGCATTAATGCCGCTTCACAACAGGCCCCGCTTTCGTCATCGGACCTTCGAGCATCCGCGAATGTCCCTTCGCTGAATGCTCCCGCAACTCCTCCGCTGACACCGGAACTGCGCGGCGACATCTACATGGCACGCAAGATGTACCGCGACGCCATCGATATGTACCGCCGGGGACCTGATTCGGCCATTCTGGCGAACAAAATTGGAATCGCTTTCCATCAGTTGCTTCTGCTCGACACAGCGAAGAAGAACTATGAGCACGCCGTTAAGCTGGATCCGAAGTATCCGGAAGCGATCAATAATATCGGAACCATCTATTACGCTCAAAAAAACTACAAGAAGGCGATCAAGTACTATAAGCGCGCGCTGAAGTGCGGCAATCCGAGCGCGTCCATCTATGCCAACCTGGGCGCGGCGTACTTCGGGCGGAAAGATTATAAGCACGCCACGATTTATTACGAGGAGGCTTTAAAACTCGATCCCGATGTGTTTGAGCACCACAGCACGTTTGGAACGTTGATGCAGGAGCGAACCGTTGAAGAACGCGCGAAATTTCACTTGTATCTTGCCAAGATGTACGCGCGATCGGGCGCAAACGACCGGGCGATCATCTATCTACGCAAAGCGCTGGAAGAGGGCGTAAAGGATCGCAAGAAGATTCCTGACATGCCGGAATTCGCTTCGTTGAAGAGCAGTCCGGCCTTCCAGCAGCTTCTTGTGGAGAATCCAAAACCCCTGTAGAGGTCCCGACTGCGTCTTAGAGCTTACGCGGTTTGTTTCACATCTCTCGCTCTTTCCAGTTGTTCGCATCAGAGTACGCCTCCTTTCGAGCGGCTGGCTATCATGCCCGCAAACGTGCTCATCGCGAGGGATGCCGCAGCATGGATGCGGCTTGGCGTTCCTATTGCATTCCAATACGATCTTGCTACCTCGCCCAACCTGAGCGCCGCCTTCGTGCATGGCGCCTCGGGAGCATACCAGATGCGGGCGACCGCATTGCTGCGAACGACCGTGGAAGAACTGCGAGACGGACGCTTTCGAGTTCAAGCGATCCTCTTAGACGTCGCAACACAGCGCAACCGTCAAGTGATTGAAGCCGGCGCTTCTTCCGAAGAGGCTCTGCTTCCAACCTTGAATTCAGTCGCTAAACAGATCGAATCCCGATCTACCAGTTTCTCGACTGCCAGTGTTCGGGCCTTACAGGAATTCACTGCAGCGGCGGAGTCTTCGGACCTGCAACAGAGGATTCATGATCTGAGAGCAGCGGTGGAGGCCGATCCGAACTTCGGCCTCGCATACATGCTGCTGCTGAACACCGTCGCTCTGACCGGCGAGCAGAACACGGCGGCGGCTATGCAGCAGGTCACTAACCGGTTTACAGCCTTCACGCCACTGGATCAAGCGCGGCTCAACGAGATCATGGCCCGGCTGAAGCATGCCGGGCTGAAAGAGCAGGAAAAGGTCGCCGCGGCGGTTTTGAAGCTCGCTCCGAACGACGTCGATACGCTGGCCGCCCTTGGCGCCACACGTTTCCTGCAGGGCGATGCCGAAGGTGGCCGCCGGTTCCTCCAGCGGGCCTCGGAGCTGAGTCCCGATAACGACAAAATCCGTCGGGATTTAGCGCATGGTCTCATTCAAACGAGGCGCTACGCGGAAGCCGGGAAGCTGCTTACAAATCCGGCTGATCTTGCGGTCTGTCTACTGCTCCAAGGTAATGTCTCGCAGGCCAACGCGACGATGCAGAAAATGATCGAATCGTTAAGCAGCGCGGACTTGAAAACTTTGTTTCGGGCCAACTGGCTGGCGGTCTCCGGCGATGTGAACAAAGCCATCGAAACGGTCCGGGGCGCGACGTTTACAAACCCGCCGGCGCATGCGGCCGGTCTTGTTCAGGTTGCTTTTTGGCAGTGCATGACGCATGATTTCGCCGGCGCGCAACGGAGCGCCGCTCAGGCCTTTCGCTTAGCTGGCAGCCGCGGTACGCTCACCGCGATCGCGCAATTGCTCACTCGTGCCTCAGAACCTCCGGCGCAATGGCGGAGCCAAGTCGAGGCCGCATCTCAGGACAAGTCCTCCGCTCAGACGCTGCTCGGCTATGGCTTCTTTCTGTATGGACGGTATCCCGAAGCAGTTCAAGTGTGGGAGCAGATCGTGAATCAGTCAGGAGATACGGATCTGCATGCCCGTGCAATGCTGGCCGCATCGCTCGAGCATGCTGGGCGGGCCGGCGAGGCCCGTAGAGTACGAGTACAGCCGTTCGTTCCAGAATTCGGCGATATCTATGCACCTATCTCATTCAACGAAATGCGGCGCCTGATTCAGTAAGTTTGGTGCGACATCGGGTTTCTGGTCTGTCGGGCCAGCCTTAACTGAAAGCTGATCGCCGAGGGCTGATCGCTCACCGCCTTTGCCCCCTTTCGGCTCCGAGATCTTCGCTCATGCTCTTCTCCTGCGCCTCGATTTCGACGCGCTCTTTCTTGATGTCGAGTCGCACCCGGGCGTAGATATTCATGTAAAGATTCGCAACCCAAACCAGGGCGAACAGCGAGACGAGGTAGCCACGCCAGCCGTCATAGAGCAGTTTGAATCGCGTGATGATCAGGAAAACGATCACGACGTAGTGGCTGAAGCAGTATTCGCAAGTGAATATATAGAAGAATTTGCGCAGCGCAGCGCGCTTGCCTGTTTCGCTCCTCTTTTTGCACCATTCGCGCGGCTCGCGAAAGACCTCCTCGTGCGTAATCGTCCAGGCGATGGATGCGACGGGCAGGCCCAGGATAAGCAGGAACGCGAGTTGTTCGCCGATGCTCATGCGTATTCTTGACGCTACGTTAACACCGGAACTGAACCGCGCGCGTTAGCAAGCGGTTTGGCTTCAGTCATGCTAACGAAGTCACTGCGACACCGGGCAGGCGAAAATAAAACCTATGCCACATGACAGAGCAAGCGGCACCGAGCCGGCTGGTCCTTGCGCCGTGGTCATTTTCGGCGCAGCCGGGGATCTGACGAAGCGGCTGATTGTCCCCGCGTTGTATAACCTGGCTTGCGCCAATCTGCTGCCGAAAGAGTTCGCCATCATCGGCGTGGATCTGGCACCGCATACTAGCGACGATTGGCACGCTTCGCTGGCGGAAATGTTGCAGGCTTTTGTCAACAGCGAAGGCGATCACACTAAAGTCGATCAAGACGTTTGGAAATGGCTGACGAGCCGCATGTCCTATGTGCAAGGCGATCTCAACGACCCGGCGAGTTACGAGAAGCTCAAGGGCAAGCTGAGAGAAACCGACGGAAAGAATGGATCGGGCGGCAAATACGTTTTCTATCTCGCGGTAGCGAATCGATTCTTCGAACCGGCCATCGAGCACCTTGGGCAGAGCGGACTCGCCGCGCAGAGCAACGGAAACTGGCGCCGTGTCGTGATCGAAAAACCCTTCGGGCACGATCTTGCTTCGGCCCAGGCACTGGACAGACAGATTCTGAAGATTCTCGACGAATCCCAGATCTACCGCATCGATCACTTTCTGGGGAAAGAAACGGTACAGAACATCTTGATGTTCCGTTTCGCCAACGGGCTGTTCGAGCCTGTCTGGAACCGGGACCGGATTGACCATGTTCAGATCACGGTGGCTGAAAACGTCGGCTTGGAACGGCGCGGAAGATTTTACGAAACGACCGGGGCCTTGCGCGACATGGTTCCGAACCACGTTTTCCAATTGGTCGCCATGACTGCGATGGAAGCGCCCAACTCGTTCAGTGCAGACGCGGTGCGCACCGAAAAGGCCAAAGCTATCGAAGCGATTAGAGTGTGCCACTCGAGCGATGTTCCGTGTACGGCAGTGCGCGGGCAATATGGCCCGGGTGAAATCGATGGACAGCTGGTCGCCGGATACCGGCAGGAGCCGGACGTCGGGCCGCAATCCGATGTGGAAACATTTGTCGCTTTAAAACTCGGCATTGAAAACTGGCGCTGGTCCGGCGTTCCATTTTATGTTCGTACAGGAAAGCGGCTTGCAAACCGTAAGACCCAGATCTCGATCAAGTTCAAGGAGACGCCTGCCGCGCTCCTCCGTGACACCCAGATGAAGAGGCCGGCCCCGAACTGGCTACTTCTTCGGATCCAGCCCGACGAAGGCATTTCGCTCGAATTTGGCGCAAAAATTCCGGGTCCCACCATGAGGCTCGGCGACGTACGCATGGATTTCAAATACAAGGATTACTTCGGCGCGGCGCCCGCCACAGGATATGAAACGCTAATCTATGACGTGATGATCGGAGATGCGACGCTCTTTCAGCGCGCCGACAACATCGAAGCCGGATGGCAGGTTGTGCAACCGGTACTCGACTACTGGGCCCAACATAAGCCGGAGTTCCCGAACTATGCAGCGGGCAGCCAGGGCCCGGCCGAAGCGGACGAATTGCTCGAGCAGGACGGAAGGGCGTGGCGGCCGATTAACTAGAATGGCGGTCACGGCACAGACCGGCGCGCCTCCATAGCTCATCGACGCGCTCAACTACATCAGGCGACATCTGAATCACGTTCGGCCAGCGGCGCTGGAATCCTTCGGAGGCCCATTTGGTGGTCGCGTCTATACCCATCTTCGAGCCGTAATTGGGCAAACGGCTGGAGTGGTCGAGCGAATCGATCGGCCCGAGGCAGAACTCAATGTCGCGTTGCGGGTCGATATTGTTCAGCGCCTTCCAGGTGACCTCTCGAACATTCTGGACGTCAACGTCTTCGTCTACGACGACAATGCATTTGCTGAACATCGCCTGTCCGAGGCCCCAGATGGCGTGCATGACCTTACGCGCGTGTCCCGGATAGGACTTGCGGATCGAAATCAGCATCAGGTTATGAAAAATGCCCTCTGCGGGCATCGAGATGTCGCGGACCTCCGGGAGTTGCATGCGCATCAGCGGTAAAAAGATCCGCTCAATGGCTTTACCCATGTAGAAATCTTCCATGGGGGGTGGCCCGACAATCGTCGCGGCGTAAACGGGATTCTTGCGATGCGTGATGCACTCGATGTGGAAGACCGGGTAATCGTCATCGAGCGAATAGAACCCGGTGTGATCGCCGAAGGGTCCTTCGCGGCCCAGTTCGCCCAGGTTCAAGTAGCCTTCGAGAACAATTTCGGAGTTCGCCGGAACCAGAAGATCGGAGGTTTCGCATTTCACCATCTCTACGGCCCTGCCGCGCAGGAAGCCGGCAAACAGCATTTCGTCGATGTTTGGCGGGAGCGGCAAGACCGCTGAGAACATCGTAATGGGATCGGCCCCGATCGCAACGGCCACGGGCATCCTCGTTTGCTTGCCCTCGGCAGCGAGCCGGCGATAGTGATCCGCTCCTTGTTTATGCTTCTGCCAGTGCATGCCGGTGGTCTGCCCATCGATCACCTGCATGCGGTACATGCCGCAGTTGCGTTTGTCAGTCTTTGGATCATGAGAAAAGACCATCGGAAGCGTGATGAAGCGCCCGGCGTCGCCCGGCCAGCAATGCAGGATCGGAAAGTAATCGAGCGAAAAATCCTTTCGCCGGATGATTTCTTTACAGCCTCCGCTCGAGACTGTTTTCGGGAACGCCGCGCTCAGCTCGCCGAGTTTCGGCAGCAGCTTAAGCTTGTCGAGCAGGCCCTCGGGCTTCTGCATCTCCAGGAATCCGGCTATTCGTTCCGCGATGGCCTTGACGCTATCGACGCCAAGCGCGATTTCCATCCGTCGCATGCTGGCGAAAAGATTGATCGCAAGCGGGACCGTCGATCCCGTGGGCTTTTCGAAAAGAAAGGCCGGCCCGTCTGTTTTTACAGAACGATCGGCAAACTCGGTGATTTCGAGATGCGGATCCACCGGGACCGAAATGCGCTTCAGTTCCCCTTCCCGTTCCAGCGCTCGGATAAACTGACGCAAATCGTCGATAGCCATGAGTACACCCATTATCATGAGAGGGACTTATGAGCAAACGAACGGCGCTGGTAACAGGGGCCAGCCGCGGTATCGGCAGAGCGTGTGCAGAATCCCTCGCAGCATCGGGATACCGGTTGGTACTCGCCGCGCGATCAACCGCGAAGTTGGAAGAGGCAGCAGCCAGAATTAAGGAAAACGGCGGGGAAGCGCTTGTGATTCAGGTTGATCTCGCCAGCCAGGAATCGATCGCCACCGGATTTTCGAAAGCGGCGAAAGAATTTGGGCGCATCGACATCCTGGTAAATAATGCAGGCGTGACGAAGGACGGGCTCGCGGTTCGTATGAAGCAGGCGGATTGGGAGATTGTCTTGCAAACGAATTTGAGTGGGTCGTTCTACGCCGTCCAGCAGGTTCTGCCGGGTATGATGCGGGAGCGCTGGGGACGCATCATCAATATTTCATCGGTCGTTGGCGAAATGGGAAATCCGGGCCAGGCGAACTATGTAGCTTCGAAAGCAGGACTGATCGGGTTGACCAAGGCGCTTGCCCGGGAAGTCGGAAGCCGCAACATTACCGTGAATGCGGTTGCCCCGGGATTCGTTGGAACGGACATGACCCACGGGCTGAGTGATGAGTTGAAGCAGAAGATGATCGACGAGACGCCCTTGAAACGTATGGGAACGCCGGAAGATATCGCGGGCGCGGTAAAGTTCCTGGTGAGCGACGAAGCCGGCTTCATCACGGGACACGTGCTGGACGTAAACGGCGGAATTTACATGTAGGTTTGGGAAGAACCTGAATGCTTCGCGACAGCAAGTTCCGAGTTGGGCTCGTGCAGATGGCCTGCTCGACCAACCGGGACGAAAATCTTCAGAAAGCAATACAGGGCATCCGCGATGCCGCGGGCAAAGGAGCGGAGATTGTCTGTTTGCAGGAGTTGTTTCGTAGCCAGTACTTCTGCCGCGAAGAAAATGCCGAACTGTTCGACTTAGCGGAAACTATACCGGGGCCGTCAACCGAAGCCCTCAGCTCGGTAGCGAAGGAATTGCAGGTTGTCATCGTCGCGTCACTCTTCGAAAAGCGTGCGCAGGGACTCTATCACAACACGGCCGCGATCTTGAACGCGGACGGCTCGCTCGCAGGCATGTATCGCAAAATGCACATTCCCGACGATCCGCTGTATTACGAGAAGTTCTACTTCACGCCGGGCGACCTTGGCTTCCAGAACTTTGAGACGAAGTATTCGCGCATCGGCGTGCTCGTTTGCTGGGATCAGTGGTATCCGGAAGGCGCGCGCATCACGAGCCTGCAAGGGGCAAATGTGCTGTTTTATCCGACGGCAATCGGCTGGCATCCATCCGAAAAGCGGCAGTATGGCGCAGCGCAACTGGATGCGTGGCGAACCATGCAGCGGGCACACGCGATTGCCAATGGCGTGTTTGTTGCTGCTGTTAATCGGACCGGGTATGAAGGGCCGCCTGAGAACGGGCTCGAGTTTTGGGGCAACTCGTTCGTTGCCGACCCGTTCGGCCGGGTTCTGGCTGAAGCCGCAGTGGACCGCGAAGAAGTGCTCGTTGCGGAGTGTGATCCCAAGCTGATGGATGAGGTCAGGCGCAACTGGCCCTTCCTGCGCGACCGCCGCATCGACGCATACGGCCCCATCATGCACCGCTGGCTTGGCTGATGGGATTCACCGGAGACGAACGGCCGGCCGCTGTCGGCTTCCGCATGCCGGCGGAATGGGAGCCGCACGAAGTCACCTGGATCGCGTGGCCGCACGAGATCACCGACTGGCCGAGCAAGTTCGCGCCGATTCCCTGGGTTTATGGCGAGATCGTACGGCACCTTTCGCGACTCGAAAGGGTCTGCATTCTAGTAGAAGATGAAGAAACAGAGCACAAGGCACAGATAATACTAAGAAAATCTGGGGCCCAGCTAGAAGTCATTGAGTTCTTTCGAATCGAGACGGACCGCAGCTGGACGCGCGATTTTTGCCCCATGTTCCTGCGTGACGCACGCGGCCATCGCGCCATGCTGAACTGGCGCTTCAACGGATGGGCAAAGCATCCGAACTCCGGACGCGACGACGCCGTGACAGAGAAGCTTGGTCCCCGGCCCGATTTGCGCATGTGGGCGCCAAAATGGAACGGAAGACGCGTCGTCCTAGAGGACGGCAGCATAGATGTGAACGGGGCCGGCTCTCTGATCACAACCGAGGAATGTCTCTTGAGCCCGGTGCAGGCTCGCAATCCGGGATTAAGCTGCTGCGATATGGAGCAGATCTTTCGCGAATACCTGGGCGTGCACCACACGTTATGGCTGCACCACGGCATTGCGGGAGACGACACGCACGGGCACATCGACGATCTCGCGCGATTCACGAATCCGCATACGGTGGTTATCGTCGCCGAAGAAGATCCAATGGACATGAACTATGAGCCATTGACAGAGAATCTGGCGCTCCTTCGGAAGATGCGAGATCAGGACGGCGCGCCGCTTCGCATCGAGACTTTACCTATGCCCGAACCGGTCTATTTTGATGGCCAGCGGCTGCCTGCCAGCTACGCCAATTTCTACATTGCGAACAGGCTGGTGCTTGTGCCGGTTTTCAATGATGCCAATGACCGGATCGCGCTCAACAAGTTAGCTGAGTTGTTCCCGGATCGGAAAGTGGTCGGCATCGCCCCGACCGATCTGGTCCTAGGATTAGGCACGTTGCACTGCATGACGCAGCAGCAGCCCGCGTAGGTTTCGTGCTACTCACCGCCCTCGCCGCTGTCCCCGTAGTCATTTGGATCTATCTGCTCTTAGCACGCGGCACTTTCTGGCGAGTGTCAAAGTCACTCGAGCGGCCTGCGAACAGTGAATCGCGGACGAAACGCGTTATAGCCGTGATTCCAGCGCGCGATGAAGCGTCGGTTATCGGAGATGCTGTAGCTTCACTTTTGCAACAGGACTTCCCGGCCCCGCTGGAGATCATCCTGGTTGACGACGCCAGCGGGGACGCAACGGCCGCAACCGCGAAATCCGTGGCCGAGCGATACGGCGCGCCGGAACGATTGACTACCATTCAGGGAAGGCCCCTGATTCCTGGCTGGACGGGAAAGCTGTGGGCGCTCTCGCAAGGAGTTACGGTTGCGATGGCGCTCGCTCCGGACTATCTGCTCTTGACTGACGCCGATATTCGCCATGGCAAACACAGCATCACCGAACTGGTAGCGATAGCCGAGGCGCGGCGCTGCGATCTCGCTTCGCTCATGGTCAAGCTGACATGCGAGACATGGGCGGAAAAGGCTTTGATCCCGGCGTTCGTCTTCTTTTTCCTGATGCTGTATCCGCCTGCTTGGATCGCATCAGACCGAAAAAGAATGGCCAGCGCTGCCGGGGGGTGTATTCTGATTCGCCCGGAAGCACTGCAACGAATCGGCGGCCTGGCATCGATTCGCAGCGAAATCATTGACGACTGCGCGCTGGCGCGAGCTGTCAAACGAAGCGGCGGCCAAATCTGGATGGGCTTGAGCGCGACCACGGAAAGCGTCCGCAGCTACGGAACATTCGCCGAAATCGGGCGAATGATCGCGCGGACCGCGTTCAATCAGCTGCACCACTCTGCCGTGATTCTGGCGGGTACGGTGCTCGGTCTGTTCTTCACGTATCTCGTTCCGCCCCTTCTATTGCTTTCGGGAAGACGACTTATCATCGCGTTCGGTGCAGTCGCGTGGCTCCTGATGGCGGCGGGCTATTTACCAATGGTCCGGTTTTACAAGCGCTCACTGGTCTGGAGTTTCGCGCTCCCCGCAATCGCGCTCTTCTACGTGGGCGCCACTCTCCACTCCGCCTTTTGCTACTGGAGTGGCAAAGGCGGCAAGTGGAAGGATCGAATTCAGGACGCGCGGGCGTCAGGATGAGCTGAGATTTACCAGCGGTTCTTACTGCCGCCGAAATCGCGCTGGCGGCCACCACCGGCTTGGGCACGTTCACGCCGCTCGGGCGGGCGAGCCTCATTCACCACCAAGGCGCGGCCCATCAGGGCACGGCCATTGCAGCTCTGGACGGCCTGCGTGGCAACCGCGTCGTCGTTAATTTCGACGAAGCCAAAACCTCTGGCTTCACCGCTGAAGCGGTCGCGAAGAATATTCACACTATCGACATGCACGCCTGCTTCTTCAAAGAAGGACTGGATGTCACCTTCAGTAGCTTTGTAGGGCAGATTGCCTACGAACAGCTTTGTCACTCACACTCTCCTAACTGTTGTTCCGGAACCTGGTATCTGGATTGGGCGATCGATCGAGGGGTCACTCCAAAGGGGAAAACCGAAGACTCCAAACTGACTTCTTTATGGTCCCATAATTTGGTATCGCAAGAAAGCCAATTTGGCGGAAATTCCGTTTTCGCTCTACCTCGGAGTGATGAGGCCGCCCAGTTTGTCCTGCTCCGTCGCTCCCTGCCGCGAGAAGCGCGTGGAAAACGCTCCAAGATATTTCAACCCGGACCCTGTGTTGAAGAGAACAATTCGCTCTTCCGGCTTCAGGAAACCGGTCTCGACGAGATGCCGGGCAGCAGCTACGCAGGCTCCGCCTTCCGGCGCAGCAAATATGCCTTCCCGTTCCGCCAACAGGAGAGCGGAATCCATCAGCTGCTCGTCAGAAACGGAAACCGCGATCCCATTGCTCTCACGAACGGCTCGCAGCACCAGAAAGTCTCCCAGCGCTTTCGGCACCCGTAAGCCGCTGGCGACGGTATACGCGCCTTGCCAGAATTCGCTCGCTTCTGCGTGTTGCTCGAAGGCACGGGTAATGGGCGCGCAACCAGCACCCTGCACAGCGATCATCTTCGGCCGCTTGCTGCCTGTCCAGCCGAGCTTCTCCAGTTCGGCGAACGCCTTCCACATGCCGATCAGGCCGACGCCGCCCCCGCAGGGATAGACGATAGCATCCGGGGACCGCCAATCGAGCTGTTCGGCGACCTCATAGCCCATGGTCTTCTTGCCCTCAATCCTGTAGGGCTCTTTGAGAGTGCTTACGTCAAACCAGCCCTCATGCTTACTCCGTTCGGCAACGGTCCGCGCGCAATCGCTGATAAGACCGTCGATGAGGGTGACATGCGCACCGAAGGACCGGCATTCGACGAAGTTGGCTTGCGGTACATCGCGTGGCATAAAGATATGCGCTTCGAGATCAGCAGCCGCCGCATACGCCGCCAGGGCACCGGCAGCATTCCCCGCGGACGCGATCGCGAGTTTCCGGAGGCCTAATTTCTTCGCCATCGTGATCGCGCAGCTCAGGCCGCGGGCTTTGAAGGAGCCAGTGGGATTGCGGCCCTCGTCCTTGACCCACAAATCCGCAGCACCGATCTCGCGGCCCAAGGCTTCTGCCCGGACGAGAGGAGTCCACCCCTCCGGCAGTGTGATTGCCTCCCCTGCCTCCGCCGGCAGAACCGGCGCGTACCGCCACATGCTTTGCGGCGCATCCGCGAGAGCCTCCTTGCTCCACTCCGCCGCCAGTCGCGCCAGATCGTATTTGACCAGCAGCGGTCCACCGCAGTCGCAGAGGCTCTGCATATGATTCGCGCAGAACGCCTTCCCGCAGCGGCTACATTCGAAGATCGATGGCCGTCCCATGCTTCTGGAGTTATCGTAACCTCTGGAGCTTTCGAGACTTATCCGGCTGTCTTTTTTCGTGACATCGCCGGAAGCGGTGTGCCACAATAGCCTTAAGCCCAAAACTTGCCAAGGAGCGCACGTGCAATATCCCTTAAGCCGGGACGAACACGCTGCTATGGCTCGATACCTGTCTGGTATCAGAAAGCAGCTGCAGGATGTTTCCGACCTGTTTGCAGCGCGTTACGGTAAGAACAGCAGCATCGCGGAAATCGCGGTGAAAACGCTGGTATCTGCGACGTTGCTCGAGCACGAGCTGACGCTACTCGAAGGAGATCCGGAACGGATAAGCCAAGCCGATCTGGATGGGATGATCGCCGGCTCATATTAGGCCAATTCCGATGTCACGAGTTCTCCGGGGATCCCTGCTGTGTGCTGTGTGGCTTGCCATCTGCTCCGCTAAAGAAACGGTTTGTCTGAGGACAGGTTTTTGTCTGGACGTCGACTCACATACACAGCAAGCCGACGTTCTGGTATTCCGCGTCGGTTCCGGCACATTGGAGTTCTCGGCCAGTGACGTAACGCAGATCCGATCCGTCCCGAACGCGCAGGCAAGCGACGCTCGAAACAGTTCGGCACCCCAGCCGGAACGGACGCTGAACGAAGTACTTGCGGATGCCGCGAGAGCAGAGGGACTGCCACCGGAGCTGGTCCGCAGCGTGGCAAGAGTCGAATCCGGATTCAGGCAGAAAGCGGTGTCCTCGCGCGGCGCAATTGGCTTGATGCAGCTCATGCCCGCAACGGCCGCCGGTTTGGGCATAGATCCGAATCGTGCCGTAGAAAACGCGCACGGAGGCGCGATGTATCTGCGTTCCCTCTTGCTGCGCTACCACGGAGATTCGGCGCTCGCGCTTGCGGCTTACAATGCAGGGCCCGGGGCCGTAAAACGCTTCGGCGGCGTACCGCCCTACGAGGAGACGCGGCGATATGTGGTCGGGGTTCTGAAAGAGTACGCGCGGCAGCACAAGCTGGAGCCTAAAACAGCGGCCGGAGCGACACGCGCTAGTACGCCCAGCGCCACAGACTAGCCCCCGCCGTATAGCCCGCGCCCACCGCCGCAAACAACACCAGATCGCCTTTCTTCAAGCGCCCGTCTGCAATGGCATCCTGTGTGGCCAGCGGGATTGTGGCAGCGGTGGTGTTCCCGTACTTGTCCAGATTCAAGACGACCTTTTCCGGCGGGAGTCCCAGGCGGTCGGCTGTTGCCGTGATGATGCGCTTGTTTGCCTGGTGAGGAATCAGCAGTTTGATATCGGCTGGCGTCAGCTCATGCCGCCGTAGCAGCGCGTCACACAGCTCGTACATCTTACGCACCGCAAACTTGAAGACCTGCTGGCCTTCCTGCTTCACGTAATGCAGACGCTGCGCTACCGTTTCCGCGCTGGCCGGCAGTCTGCTTCCACCGGCGGGCATGTTGAGGAACTGAGCGCCAGAGCCGTCGATTTCGCTCAGGTGCCCGATAAAACCTTCTCTATCGCTCTCCGAATGCTCCACCAGAAACGCTCCGGCAGCATCGCCAAAGAGAATACACGTGGCACGATCGGTGTAATCGATGATGCGGGACATTGTATCGGCTCCCACCACCAGCACATTCTTGTGCGTTCCTGATGAAACGAGTTGAGCAGCGGTGGTCAGCCCGTACAAGAACCCCGAGCAGGCCGCTAACAGGTCGAAGCCCCACGCCTTGTTTGCACCCAGGCTATTCTGCACCAGGCAAGCCGTGGAAGGAAATAACATATCCGGCGTGACCGTGCAAACGATAATCACATCGATATCGGTGGCCGGCATGCCGCTCCGGCAGAGCACCTCGCGAGCGGCCGCGACAGCCATATCGGACGTAGCAATGTCGTTGTCCGCAATATGGCGCTCACGCATTCCAGTCCGCTCAACAATCCAGGCGTCGTTGGTGTTGACGATTTTTGAGAGATCGTCGTTCGTGAGAACTTTGGGGGGCACCCAGCAGCCAAGAGCAGTGATCTTCGCGGTAGCCAAACTACACGTTCCTCTCCACAGCCTGAACTTCCGGCAGATCCGGGGAAATAATCCGGAATTCCCATGGTACAGTTGCGGGCCGTTTGCGGTTGGGAGGTGTCGATGTCAAGACGGCCGCGAGTCTCGCGCTTCGGCTCATATACTGCCGTTAATGAATGACCAGATATCACGACCGGCGGCGATCGTAGTAACGGACCCTTCTTCCATGCAATGGCGGTACTGGCGTAACGATTCGAGGCTCGCGGTGCTCCTTAGAACAATTGCCACATCCGCGGACCGACGCTCGGGTTCCGCAACGCCAATTTTGCCAAAATGGCGACATGGCCCGGCAAAAGCTAAATGACAGTGAGCTGCAGTCCGTGTTGGGACTGCTCTCCGGTTGGGCGATCCAGAACGGCAAGCTTCATCGCGAATACAAGTTCCCAGACTTCGCGCATGCCTTTGGATTCATGGCCACTGCCGCCGTTCAGATCGAAAAAATGAATCATCACCCGGAGTGGTTCAACGTCTACAACCGCGTCACTGTCGATCTCACAACACACGACTCGGGCGGGATCACACAGAACGACGTCGAGCTGGCCCGCACGCTCGACAGAATTGCCAGTAAGCTAGCCTGACTACTTGGCAATGCGAACGTTTCTTTGGGCTCTGCTCGTTACAGGCAGTTTGTGCCCTGCGCAGGACCGGTTGTCTCCTGCCCAAAAATTCCCGCAACTGGATTCCGTCATCCAGCAAGCCGTCGAAACGGATCTCATTCCGGGCGCCCTGCTTATCATCGGTCACGACGGACAGGTCGTCTATCGAAAAGCGTACGGCTGGCGGGCACTCATTCCCCATCGTGAACCGATGACAGTCGACACGATTTTCGATGCTGCTTCTTTGACTAAGGTAGTCGCGACCGCGCCATCGGTAATGAAACTGTTCGAAGAGGGCAGGCTCCGGCTGGACGATCCGGTGACAAAGTATCTCCCGGAGTTCCAGGGCGGCAAGAGCGACATCACGGTGCGGCTGCTTATGACACATTTTTCGGGCATGCCGCCGGATCTGGAGCTAGAGCCGCGCTGGAGCGGGTATCAGACCGGCATCGAAAAGGCACTGAAGACCAAACCGATTGCTCCTCCGGGCGCTCGATTCATTTACAGCGACATCAATTTCATTCTCATGGGCGAGATCGTGCGCCGGCTTTCCGGAGAAACTCTCGCGCAATTCGCTCACGACCAGGTTTTCGCGCCGCTAGGGATGCGCGAAACCGGGTTTCTTCCGTCTCCGGCGCTGCGTTCCAGGATCGCACCCACCGAAATCAATCCGGATACCGGGTTGCCGTTTCGCGGAATCGTGCACGACCCGACCGCGCGGTACATGGGCGGCATTGCCGGACACGCCGGTCTGTTCACTACCGCGGACGACCTGGCAAAATACGCCGAAATGCTGCTGGCGAATGGTAAGCATAACGGCCTTCGTCTGTTCAGCCCGATGACTATAAAGAAATTCACCGAGCCGGCCAGCCCCGCCGATCAACCGATTCTACGCGGCCTGGGCTGGGATCTCGATTCGCCCTTTTCTAGCAACCGCGGCGAACTTTACCCGATCGGATCGTATGGCCACACTGGTTTCACCGGCACTTCGATGTGGATGGATCCTACAACGAACTCGTTCCTCATTCTGCTGACCAATTCCGTGCACCCCAAACGCGGGAAGTCTCTGAGTTCCCTGCGTTCGCGGCTCGCAACCGCAGTGGCGGCCGATTTTGGTATCGACACCCCCGATACGGTCTCTCTCACCGGCTACAACGAAACGATTGCAGGGGCCGGGGTTCACCGTAAGATCGACCGGAACGCGGAGACGTACACCGGTCTCGATGTGATGGAGCAGTCTGATTTTCGGATCCTGAAGGGCAGGCGTATCGGCTTAATCACGAACCAAACAGGGCTCGATCGTCAGGGACGCCGCAACGTTGACGAGATGCTGGCGGCGGGAATACAGGTCGTCCGGCTCTTTTCGCCCGAACACGGCATCGCCGGCACCGAGGATAGCGCGGTCGCAACCGGGATTGATCCGGCGACTCACCTTCCGGTCATCAGCCTGTATCAGTCCAATCAGCGGCGCGTCACTCCGGACCAGATGCGCGATCTTGATGCTGTAGTCTTCGACATACAGGACGTGGGCGCCCGGTTTTACACATATTCATGCACTCTGTTGTACGCCCTCGAGGAGGCCGGAAAGGCAAAGAAACCGTTTTATGTGTTCGACCGGCCCAATCCGATCACCGGAACCCACGTAGAGGGGCCAGTAATGGAGCGCGATCTCGAATCCTTCGTCGGGTGCTACGACATTCCGCTCCGGCATGGCATGACCTTCGGCGAGCTCGCCGCGATGGCGAATGCCGAGCAGCATTGGGGCGCCGATCTGCACGTCGTGAAGCTGCAAAACTGGGAGCGCGGCGACTGGTTCGATTCGACCGGCCTGAACTGGGTCAATCCGTCGCCGAATATGCGCAGTTTGAATGCAGCGTTGCTCTATCCCGGGCTCGCGATGCTGGAGGCCTCAAAGAATTACTCAGTAGGGCGCGGCACGGATGCGCCTTTCGAGCAGATCGGCGCCGATTGGATTCAAGGTGAAATCCTGGCGCGCTATCTCAATTCCCGATTCATTCCGGGCGTTCGGGTCTACCCGACCAGCTTTTGCCCGAATTCGTCAAATTTCGCGGGCCGCAGCATACAGGGAATCCGGTTCTTAGTTACGGATCGTGAAGCATTCGACAGTACACGCCTCGGAATCGAGCTCGCCGCGGCACTCCAGAAGCTTTATCCTGGCAAAATCGATTTCGCGGCCTGCCGGTTCCTGATCGGCAACCGGGGAACGATCCGAAGGCTGGAATCCGGAGAAGATGCCAGTGCTATTTGGAGCGAGGCTCAGACACAAGCCGCTGAATTCGACAGCAGAAGGAAACAATACCTGCTGTATCGATAGCAATCAGGCTTCAGCGGACCGTATTCAGCCAGGCCGGCGGATTTTACGCTTCCGCCGCCTGTGCAGTCTGCTTCGATTTGCTTCCAGGGGGGCGGCCGCGCCGCTTGTGCTCAGAAGGAGGTTCCGGGTTATCGCTCGAGTCGGACTCGTCCAAGGAAGCCGCAGCATCCTTCAGCCAAGCCGGAGGTCTGCCTCGTCTTCGTCCGCGCCCACGAGCCAAGCGTTCCAAGGTAAGTATCGCCTCTTCGATCTGTTCCCGCTCGAGTCTTAGCTCGGCGAGCATTTTGTCGACGTCCAAAATTGCCAACCTCCTACACCATCCCGCTGCATTATTAGGTGATCCCTTTGCTCACCTTCAAGAGTGTCAATGAGACCACGAATCACACAAAGATTTAACCGAAGTTTAAGGGGTGTTTCGGGGCAAATTCAATATGACTTGAGCACCGAAAATGCCAAATAGTTCTAGTAGTACCAGCGTATTTGCCACACGATAAGTGGAAACAGCCGTTTATTCCAGAATAGTCCTAAGCGTTGCGATGCTTCCAGAAGAAATAGAAAGGCACACTGAGCGCCATAATCCCCAGCCCCATTAGGGATTCGCGCGGGCGCGTCTGCAATGTACTCACCAGGAGGAAGGCCGCCATGCACACAAAAAGTACTGGCACAAACGGGTAACCAGTTACCCGGTACGGCCTGTCTAAATCCGGCTTCTTCCGGCGCAGGACGAAGAGCGAAACCGCTGTCATTAAGTAGAGAATCCAGCTTCCAAAAATCACGAAATTGTAGAGGTCGTCGTACCAGCCGCTCAGGACGACGATGGAGGACCAGAGACTAAGCAGGATCATCGAATTCCCCGGGGTCCTGAATTTGGGATGCACCACTGCGGTATTGCGGAAGAACAGCCCGTCGCGCGCCATGGCGTAGGGGACGCGCGATCCGGACAGAATGGAGCCATTCAACGCCGCAAAAATGGAAATGAGGACGGCAACCGTAACAGCGCCGGCGGCAGCGCTCCCATAAACGTGCGACATCATGTCGGCGGCCACGCGATGGCTTGCCGCCACTTGGGACGGAGTCAAAACGTAGAAGTAGGCAATGTTAATGAGAATGTAGGTCAGCATGACCGCTGCTGTGCCGAAAATCAGCGCGCGCGGCAGATTCCGCTCCGGATTGCGAATTTCGGAGGAGACCATGCTCACGTTATTCCAGCCATCGTAGGCCCACAGCGCGCTGACCATCGCAGCGAAGAAGCCCGCTACACCTCCCACCCCGGTGATTCCGCCGCGGAAGTGCCCCAAATCTCCCTTGCCGAACAGGATGCCGGCGACGATAATGCCCGCGATTAACGCCATTTTGATTACTGTGACGAAGACCTGTACATTGCCGCCGGATCGTACGCCTACATAGTTCACCCCGGCCAATACAAGGATCAATGCAATTGCGACAAGCTGCCCGTAGTGAATCTCGAGCCGGCTGCCGCCCGGGCCGATGTGCCACGGGAGCACCAGGACCGAAAGTCCGAGGGCCGGGAAGAATGCAGTCAGGTACGTATAAAAGCCTGCGGCGAGCGTAGCGATAGAGCCGCTCTTGGCTACCCAGAGTGAAGTCCAGCCGTAGAGATATCCCCAGAACGGCCCGTAGGCGGCACTCAGGTAAACATATTCGCCGCCGGCTTCTGGCATCGCGGCCGCGAGTTCGGCATACGTCAATGCCCCGAAAAGCGTCAACAGCCCGGCTACAACCCAAACCACGAAAAGCATCGGGACCGACCCGACGAAATGGATCATGGTCGACGGCACCAGAAACACGCCGCTGCCAATTACAGTTCCAATGACAATGGAGACGGCGCTCCACAAGCCCAAAACCCTCTGCAGGCTCGGACCGGAGCGTCTCACTGCAGTTTCGGACGAGGACACGGCCTCGGAATGGCGCTCCTGATGCGTCATACCTAAACAGTGACCTGCGGAGCCAAATGTCGCTCACTGCGTTGGGGCAGGAACACACCGGCGGCAACGCCAGCGAGAAATGTGGTACTGGAACCAATCACTACGTACCACGTGTATGCCACGTGAGTGCGAAACAGAAATGTCGCGAGGAAGCCCGCACTCATACCGATCATCGCTGCCCATTCCCCGGGGCGTTTTGTCAAAACGCCCAGCAGGAAAACGCCCAGAAGTGCTCCGTAGAGGACCGAGGCAATCGAGAGCCCGGCCTCGAGCACGCGTCCCCAGTGCCGCGCTGCCAGCCCAACGGAAAATAGGATTCCACCCCAGAGAACCGTGGCCCAGCGCGCCCAACGCAAGTATTGCGCTTCGGCATGATGCGGACGAAGGGGTCTCAGAAAATCCATGATGGTGGTGGAAGCCAGGGCGTTCAACGCGGCACTCAAATTCGACATGGCAGCCGCCAGAATGGCGGCAATCACCAGCCCCGCCACACCCACCGGAAGGTGATGCCAGATGAATTCCGGGTAGGTTCGCTCCGGAATGACCGGCGTGGGCCTGCCAAGAGCCTTGTAATAGACGTACAAGAGAAAGCCGATCATGAGAAACAGCGCAAATTGAAAGAACACCACGGCCCAGCTGGCAAAAAGCGCCCTGCGGCTCTCGCGCTCGTTTCGTGCGGCAAGAAGGCGTTGGACCAGAAGCTGTTCCGTGCCATGGCTGGCGGTAGTCAGGAAGCACCCGCCAATCAATCCCGCCCAGAAACTGTAATTTCGTTGGAAGAAAGCCGCTGAAAATCCGGCGCGGAAATCGAACATCTGAAATTTGTGAGCGGCCTCGCCGAGCGCGACTGCATGCTCCCACCCGCCAGGCGTAAGTTGCAAGATCAAGAAGAAGCTTATCAGCGCGCCGGCAATATAGAGGATCATTTGCACGACATCGGTCCAGATGACGGCCGTCATTCCGCCTTCAAAGGTATAGAAAAGCGTAAGACAAACGATCAGGACAATAGAAGGCAGTTCACCCCATCCGAGGACCACGGAAATGACGATAGAGATGGCAAAGACACGCACTCCTTCGGCCAGAGCCCGCAGCACCAGAAACGTACCGGCCGTGAATTTGCGTATGCGCCCCCCGAAGCGGCGTTGCATCAGTTCATAAGCAGTGAACATTTCACCGCGAAAATAGTGGGGCAGGAACAACACGGAGATGATAATGCGGCCCAGCAGATAGCCCAGAATAAGTTGCAGGAACGTAAAATTTCCGGCAAAAGACAGCGCCGGCGTGCCGATTACCGTCAATGTGCTGGTTTCCGCCGAAACAATGGAGAACGCAATCGCCCACCAGGGCGCTCCCCGTCCTCCCAGGAAATAATCCCGAAGAGTGGTCTGCTTTTCTTTGAACCGCGCACCGAACCAGGTAATGAACAGCAGATACGCGACGATTACCGCGAGGTCCGCAACACGCATGGACAGGGGGATGATAGCATGCGGAATATCCAATAACCTTTATTCGTCAAGCTCTGTACGGGGAACAAGTTTTTCGAGCGCCGCATCTAAGATAGTAGGAAGGTTGCGGGCACGAATTCATTTCGTTATACTCCGGCTTTGCGGCATTCGAGGCATCTAGAATGCCAGTTTGCATTACTTGTAGTAACCTTCCGCCACTCTCGAAGTGCGGGAGGCTCCGCTTCCAGAATAAAGATAGAATTCCTCTGAAGGAGGGTTGTCGTGGAGTTTCGTTTTCCAAACCCGCAAGTCCCGGTGGCGGCCACAGCACCGGGAGGTATGGCGCCGGCGGTTCGGTGCGCGCGTTCCGTCAAAAGGGCAGGCAGGCCGATTCTTGCCGCAAGCGCTTTTGCTCTGCTCGCCGGAATGATCGCGCCATCGGTTGTCGCGGGGCAGGAAGCCGGGCAGTCAGGTGCAGGCCAACAACCCGCCGGGCAGCAAGCGCAGAAGAACTATAAGGATCGGGGAGAATACGATCTCTACTCGAAGATCACCCAAACGCAAGATCCCAAGGCCCGCCTGGATCTGCTGAAGCAGTGGGAGCAGAAGTATCCGCAGACGGACTTTTCGAAAGAACGGTTGGAATACTTCGTTGCCACGCTGGGCCAAATGGCCCCGAGCGATCCGAGTGTGCGGCAGCAGCTATTGGACAAGTGCAACGAACTCCTGAAAGCGGATCCGAAGAATTTCAGAGCGATGTACCTGGTTTCGCTGTGGGGCCCTGCGGTAGGCGGTACCAGCCCCTCGCCCGATCTGCTCAGCCAGGTTGATTCGGCGGCGCAGGGGGTGGTCAGCGGAATCGACACTGCGTTCGACGCCTCAAAGAAGCCCGCCAACGTGAGCGAAGCCGATTTCACCAAAGCCAAAGGCCAGACTCTCGCCGTCGCGCACAATGCGCTTGCCTGGGAAGCCACATCGAAGAAGGATACGGCGGGTGCGGAACAGCACTATAAGGAAAGCTTGCAGGCGAACCCGGACCAGGGGAACATCTCCGCGCTTTACGCGAAGCTGCTCTACGACAGCAAAAAATTTCCGCAAGCGCTGTTCGAGTATGCGCGGGCCGCCGAATATACCGGTCCCGGACCCGCTCTGCCGGAGGCAACCCGCAAGCAACTGACGGACTTCTTCAATAAGGCGTATAAAGACTACCACGGAAGCCCGGACGGAGCTGACCAGATCCTCGCCCAAGCCAAGACGAGCGCGCTGCCGCCCGATAATCTCGCTGTCACGAGCCAGGCGGACATCGCAAAGAGTGAGGCCGCTGAAACCCAGAAACGCATTGACACCGATCCGGCGTTCAAAATCTGGTACTCCGTCAAGCAGGGTTTGACGGGCGACAACGGCGACGCCTTCTTTAGCAATACCGTGAAGGATGCGGAAATGCCAGGCGGCGCTGAGGGAGTAAAGACCTTTAGCGGGACAGTGATTTCGGTGGACCCTCCGGACCGTCCTACCAAGGTCGTGCTCGGCATTGAAGATCCTACGAAACCGGACGCTACCTTGACGTTCTCGCAACCCCTTCCGGCGTCGGCCCTAGACAAGATCAAGGTCGGCCAGAAGGTCGACTTCTCCGGAGTGGCGGACAGCTATACGAAAGACCCCTTTATGTTGACCTTTAAGGATCCGACCCTTCCGGGAGTTCAGACTACCGCGCCAGCAAAGCACGGAACGACGCGGCGACGGCGATAAACATATTCGGTAGGGATCGGGCATGCCCGATCCGCCTCGGCCCTACATCTTGTAGCGGCCGAGGTCCTCGTCGTTCAAATTTTCCAGCCACTTGCGCAGTTCTTCGTTATTGACCTTTTCGGAGACCGCACTCGAGTTCTTCGAAGACTGCAAGACGCGCTCGTCCACGTAAATCGGACAGTCGTGCCGGAGCGCCAGCGCCAGAGCGTCGCTCGGGCGGGAATCTACACTGATCAGCCTGCCCTCGCGCTCCAACCAGATTAAAGCGTAAAACGTATCGTCCTTCAGTTCACTGACGACCACCTTCTTGATCGAGGTGTCCAAACCCATTAGAAGGACCTTGATCAAATCATGTGTCATCGGCCGCGGCGTTGTCACCTTTTCTATTTCCAGCGCGATCGCGTTTGCTTCGTAAATGCCAACCCAGATCGGCAGGACTGAATCGCCCCCGAGGTCTTTTAACACTACGATGGGCATGTTGGTCATCGGGTCCATCATGAGGCCGCGAATTTTCATCTCTACTTCCACGTTCGTCTCCAATCCCGAAACACTCTCGGCAGCGGGCACGGGATCGTGCGCGCTCTACTACCACGCTACTGCAACTCGACTGGACTGGGCTGTGAAGCGAACCGCTCTCCTGCCAGACTATTAGGGCCGGCGCGTGTCACCAGAACATCCAAGTACTGACCCACCAGCGTTCGCGCCGCTCCAGGAGCCGGCAAGCCGGCATCCTGGAAATTCAGTGTCTTATTTTGCGAGGTGCGCCCGATCCACTGTCCGGTAGCCCGATTAAAACCTTCTATGTGTACCTCTTCTCGGATCCCGATGTACCGCGCGTTGCGGCGAATCTGGATGGCTCGCTGGCGTTCCTGCAGGGCCATGAGGCGCGCGGTCTTCATTTCCTCCGGAATCTGATCGACATATTCGAGCGCGCGCGTGTTCGGCCGCTTAGAATACTTGAAGATAAACATAGAGTCGAATTCGACCTGTTCGGCCAAACGAAGCGTCTCGTGGAAGTCGGCGTCGGTCTCCCCCGGAAAACCGACAATGATGTCGGTCGTGATAGCAATATCGCGCCTGGCGTTCTTCATCCATTCGATACGCCGCATGTACTCGTCTCTCGAGTAGAGTCTTTGCATGCGTGACAAAACGGAAGTCGAGCCGGATTGCACCGGCAGATGCACATGGTTGCACAGAACTGGATTCTCGTCTATCGCGTCGATGATGCTTTTGACGAAGTCACGCGGATGAGATGTTGTGAATCGCACACGGCGTATACCGCTGACGCTACCGGTCTTGGCAAGTAATTGCGCGAAGTCCCATCCGGCCGCAGACGGATCGCGGTAGCTGTTCACGTTTTGGCCGAGCAGTTGGATCTCGGTATAGCCCAATTCGGCGAGCGACCGAGCCTCGCGCATCACACTGTCGCTCGTGCGGCTGCGCTCCGGTCCGCGAGTAAAAGGAACGACGCAATAAGCGCACGCCTTGTCGCATCCCTCAATAATCGTGATGTACGCCCTGTGAGGGTTGTCGCGCCGGGTAAACGGCGTATCAAAGGTCTCATCCGTATCGAGACTCAAGCCTGTGACCCGGCGATTACCGGACTCAAGCTGGACGAGCAACTCCGGTAATTTGGTGTAACTTGCAGAGCCCGCGACCAGGTTCACGTGAGGCGCGCGCTCGAAGATGCGTTCGCCCTCCTGCTGTGCGACGCAGCCGAGCACGCCGAACAGTTTGCCTTTGCCCGCTTCGCGCTTGAACTGCTGTAGCCTGCTGAAAACTTTCTGCTCCGCCTTGTCACGAATGCTGCAGGTGTTATACAACACCAGCTCGGCTTGCTCAGGCCCATCCACTTGGGTATAACCCTTCTGTAGCAAGGTGCCCACGACTTTCTCCGAATCGTGCGCATTCATCTGGCAACCGAAGGTCTCGATATAGAAAGTCTTCATGGCGATGATTTGCGCGGCTCGAACGCTTCAACCGTGCAACAGACGCATGAACCAGCTAATTCCGAAGAGCGCCAGCAAGAAACAGCCAAAGCAATACAGGCCGTAGCGCACCCTGGCGCGATCGGTCCGTTTTGTCACCAGGCCGAGCATGACGCTCGCGAAGAGAGCAAACAGGAGAGAAATCTGAAGGTGATTGAGGCTAAGATTCATGTAACTGACTAATCCTTCTGCCCTGTAGCGATCTCGTAAGCGTCTACGACAGCCAAAATGTTCAGTAAGCCGGCTGCGACGAGAAGTTTCGACCCATAGTCACAGGTGTGCGTAGCCACATCGGGCGGAGCGTATCCGAACCAGACGGCAAGGAAATATGGCAGCCCGTTGGCAACATCAGCAATCAAGCCGCCCCATTGAATCGCTCTCGAGAGCACATCGCCTGTGCTCGTCGGCTGAAACATCGGACCCCGCATCAGGAGGCCGAGAATAAATGGAATCAGAACGGTCACAAATATGATCGCGGCGCGGCCCCGTCGTCCGAGGAGAAAATGGCCCGACCCGGGAACAAACCAGGCAAGGGCAACAGTAAGCCAAGGGGAGCGCGCGGGCACAGAAGTATTCGCGCTAACGGACGTTGCCGGCATTTACTCTAATTCTAGCCGGAGTTCGTTTGCGACCTCTTCAATGGCACTAAAACGCAACGGGTCGGGCGGGCACAGTCGCCGGGCCCGTTTGGGGAGGTTCGGAGACGAGATCGGAAATCAACTGGCGTATCCGGCTCACCTGATCCGGTTTCATGATCAGATATCGCCGGTTCCCCTGAGGATCGGGCGTGAATGTAGTCGTATTGTTCGGACCTAGCTTCACTTGGCCCGGCGCGGAAAGATCGAAGTAGCCGCGGTCCGGTTGGATCGCCTCGAGCACAGCCGTCGAATCCCAGTTTGGGTGATCTTCGGGTTTCTTGACATAGAGGCGGTACGCTTCTGCAATCGGGTGACGGGGCACATACGAAAAGTCCTTTTGAATCGCTTCGAACGGGAACGTGATCTGCAACCCGATTTCGAATCCACTGAAAATCATGGGCGTCGGCCAGCTTTCAAAGAGAGCCTTCGCCGATTCAGGATCGGTGTAGACGTTGTATTCCGGTTGGGACTTCACGAAGTTACCGGCCATGACGCAAAGCAACTTTACCTTTCGCTTTACCAGGTCACGGCCACCTCGTGAGTCCAGCAGTCTCATGAGATTTGTGCTGAATCCAATCTGGGCGATCGTCACCGAATCGTCGGGCTGTGCGGAAAGCACGCTGGTGAGCAGTTCGACCGCGTCCTGGACTTGCGTTTCTTTGCGGTGTTGATGCGGGTACCTGGGACTGCCGTCTGGATTGCGCTCGTCAACGGGAATCCTGAGCATCGGTGAATCTTCTTTGGTTTTGCCGTCGTGCACAATGCCGATGGGAATATCGGGGCGGCCGTAAAACGTGTTCACCAGGTTCACGAACGGAGCTGCATAGCGATTGTCCTTAGTGATGGTAACCGCGAGCAAATGCACATCACCCCGCGTCTCGAATGCATGAATCATTGCGAGAGCCAAAGCGTCGTCAACATCGTTCCCGATATCCGTATCGAGGATCAGGCGGACCGGTTCTTCGGCGCGCGCCGACCGTACACCGAGGGAGACCGCAATCAGTAAGTAAGAAAGGAGAGGGAACTTTCTGAGCATCTTCTGGGCGTGATCGTAGCACGCCCTGGATTACAATGGTGAGCGTCCTACGCATCTTGCGGATGTGGCGGAATTGGCAGACGCGCTAGATTCAGGTTCTAGTACGGGCAACCGTGTGGAGGTTCAAGTCCTCTCATCCGCACCAATGAAGTCAACGACTTCACAGAGGCCGGTTGTCTATTAAGCTGCTGTTCGACCAAGAGTAGCGCGGAGGGTAGCGCTATTTGAGGAATATCAGGGAAGCTCAGGTGCATTTGACCCCGCAACGTTTTTTCTTGGAGCAGGTGCCTTTTAGTTCCGCTACTTTACGGGGGTTTGCGAACCAGACAGACACAATTAATTCGCTGTGCCACCGCTGCATTTCGGCTGCGAACACAAGGCAAATTCTTTCTCACGTTCAACTCTCGGCCCAGCCGCTCGGTGCCCATACCGGGACAACAATCAATTTCAGTAACCCTTTCTGACACACACGCGAGTAATCGGCACGGCATTCTCCGACATAGCAACCATACGTCAATCCGAGTCGTCGGAGCCTGGCGCTTTTCTGATACTCATCGACACCTCAGCGAGATCGGCGACACATTCCGGAAGCGCCGTTCTGCGCGATGTTAGCCCGCCGAATTGATCCGAAGATTCCCTCGGATCGATTGCATCGCAGGAAACCCAAGGGCGCTCCACAATCTGCACTCCCAGCGACTCCAGATGTTGGCGCTCAAAGGTAGAATTTCACCTCGAACCTGAAGTTTATCGGATTGTTCTCACGTAGTAGTCCCGGCGACGATACTTGAATTCGATGCGCAATCTCAGTCGGGTTAACGTGCAACGCGAACTTCGCCGGCCCCGTTTCAAGCTCTACCAAGTCTTCCCTGCGCTCTCCTTCGACGCGCTTCGCGGTTGTGAAAAAGCATCATTGCCCTGATCGGGCGGCGGCTTCCTCCTTTTGAAGAAGACCAGTCGCATGAACTCCTCTCCTCCTGCGGTTCCGTTCCGGTCGGGTCGCGGTATACACGCGTGGTTCCGTATACGCGCGGCAAGCCGCCCGGAAGGCAGGGCGACGGCTGCCTCGGCTTCCCGGGCGCTTGCGTAGCGCCTCAATCGTTATCCATCTCGCCGCCGCCTCCATCCGCCACGCCGGCTATATAGGCGGAAGGGGGGCCGGGCGACGCTAGCTTTCCGGAGACACTCAGGCGATACACCCGTCCGGGATGACCCAGCCGATACCTCCTTCCGTCGATCTGAAAAGACTCGACGGACGTGATCGTCATTTCGAACGTGGTCGTGAAGTAGCCGGTCGAGGTATCGATCACGACCTGATGCCGCAAAGTGAACGACTGGACCGGTGTGCCAAGACGGAACGTATCGGGGTTGGCGAAGGTGGCGTTTCCGGAGCCGAAATAGATTGCTCCAGTCCCGGTCCTGTCCACGACCCGAATCGGCCCATTGTTGATCACCCGCTCTGTTGTTGTGTCGTTAAAGAATGTGAGCAGCGCCGTCGATTCGGAAACGGGGGCGCCGGCAGACGTAGTGATCTGGTCGAGTCCCCGCACGAAGTTCAGGTACCCGTATTGCAGAGACTGCTGCGGGGACGGATTCAGCACCTGACCCACGACTTCGTACCCAATCAGCGGGCTGGATGCTTTCCCACTTTGGCCCGGAAGGCAGGGGGCCACCAGCAGCAAGCCTATGCCGCCGAGCGCTGCTGTGACAACTCGAAACGGAAGTTGAACACTCATTTGCATTTCTCCTTTTTCGGAAGTGCGGCCGCCAGCTTTCTAACCGGCAGTCGATGCAGTCAGGTTGCCCTGATCTCCGGCTGCTGGCGGTCTGTGGCCGAGGCTAGCCTAAGAAAACCCCAAGCTCAATAGGACAGCGACAAAATGACTCGTACTTGCTGCTAATACGCTAACTGCCCGTTATGCAGCGAGTTAGGAAACCGAATGTCAAATTTGTTATTCGAAGATAGCGAAGAATTGGTAGCGTAGATCTTTTTGCTGAGGAGGCAGCGGATGTCCTCGCCTTTTGCATCTCATTCCATTTATCGGTTTAGCAATTTTGAGGTGGACGCTCGCTCGGGTGAAGTGCGTAAAAACGGCGTTCGATTGAAAATTCAGGATCAACCTTTACAAATCTTGCTAAAGCTTCTCGAGTGTGCGGACCAAGTCGTGACCCGTGAAGAGTTGCGCTCTACCCTCTGGACGGTGGGCACCTTTGTCGATTTCGATAACGGTTTAAACATGGCGATGAAGCGGTTGCGGGAGGTGCTAGGAGATCTCCCCGAGCGCCCCATATTTATCGAAACAGTTCCACGGCGCGGCTATCGGTTTATAGCACCTGTCCAGAAGCTAAGTTCAGAAGCTTCGCCACAAGCCACTATTTCAGAGCATGCCCGTAAGAGAATAAGGCCAGCGACTTTGGTAGCCTTGCTGGCAGCCGTTGTAGGCATACTCTGCGCGGTTGGAACGTGGTTTCGGCGGAGCCAAACAGATGCGGCCGGCCTGGCAATCGAAGTGGTGCCCTTAGCGGGTCTGTCCGGGCTCGAAACCACGCCGGCTTTCTCAGCCGACGGCAGCCAAGTCGCTTTCTCGCTTGGCGGGGCAGCGAATTCCGGAATCTACACGACCGTTATCGGAGGCGAAAGACCGCTGCGCTTGACCAGTGATGGCTGTTGTCCTCGATGGTCGCCGGATGGGTCGACAGATTGGGTACATAGGCCATTCAGAAGATGGCTTGGCTATCAACGTAATCTCGGCCTTGGGCGGTTCGGTCCACCGGCTTTACTCGGGACCCGCAAACTATTTCCCCCATACGCTGGATTGGTCGCCTGATGGTAAAGTTCTGGCCTTTGCGCAGGCTGATGTGGACAAAACCCATGGCTGGATTGCATTGCTTTCACTCGACGATTACACCACTCGACGGCTTACGTCACCCTCCGGGCAGGAGCTGGACTATGCTCCAGCCTTCTCACCCGATGGTTCGACTGTGGCGTTCGTCCGGGCGAGAGTTACAGGTGTAGTTACAGATCTGTATGTCGTACCGGTCACAGGTGGTCAGTGTAAGCGACTGACTTCTGACAATCGATCGATATATTGCCAGCTCGGTTGGACGGCTGACGGCCGCGAGATCGTGTTCTCTTCAGACCGAAGAGGCGTTACAAGCTTATGGCGGATATCTTCTTCCGGAGGAATACCTCAGCCTGTTGCGGGTGTTGGTAAAGCAGATAGTCCCTCCATTTCTCCCAAAAGGCGATTTGCTCGCTTACAAGCAAGAAATCGAGAAAGGGAATTTCTGGGAAGTAGATTTGAGCGATGAAAAGCACCGTCGCGGGTCACCAACGATCCGGATATCGCAGACAGGGTGGATCCTGCGGCCTCAATTCTCGCCGGATGGGAAAAGGATTGCGTTTCAATCCGACCGCTTGGGGTACATGGAGATTTGGGCCTGCGATCGTGATGGGTCCAATTGCGGGCAGCTAACTTCATTGCGGGGACACGCCGGCGCACCTCGATGGTCGCCCGACGGCCGCTACGTTGCGTTTGAGTTTCGTCCTAAGGAACATAGCGAAGTTTATGTTATGGAGGTGCCCGGTGGGCGCCCGAGGCTGGTCCCGACATTACCAGGCGCAGACAACGGCGGACCTAACTGGTCGCGGGACGGGCAATCAATCTACTTCTATTCTGATCGCGGAGGCGGACACTTCCAGTTGTGGAAAGTCCCCTTTCGTGGAGGTTCTCCAGTGCAGGTGACAAGAAATGGCGGCATCTTCGGCGAGGAGTCCTCCGACGGACGCTTTCTTTATTATTCGAAGGTTGTCGGGGATGGCATATGGAAAATGCCGCTACAGGGCGGTGAAGAGACACACGTCATCGATCGTATTGGTAACTTAGGTTGGTCCGCGTGGGCGCTTGGGCGAAACGGAATCTATTTCATCGGAGACGAAGACAAGCGCTCTCGTAAGACTATACAATTCTTCGAATTCGCCACACACCAGAACATACCGATCTGGACCTTAGAAAAGCCCGGCGGTAGCGGATTGGCGTTATCTGCCGATCGCAGATCTCTCCTGTACGATCAGACCGAGTTCAGCCAATCCAATATCATGTTGGTAAAAAACTTTCGCTGAGACTTTAAAGCTATTGTAGAGACCATCTCGATTCTCACCAAGGCTTTCCGCGGTGTTAGATTCGGATCTCATACCTGCAGCAGTCGGGTTCTCAACGTCACTGGCTATGGAAAATATTGACAAAGAGCGGCCTCGTTGTAGGAGTGGAGGCGCCGAGACCTTTCGGCGAGTTCGTTGAATAGATTCTGGTCTCACGCGTCCGTTTCAGCGCTTCGCTCTAACGCACCAGTCGGCCGTAATTTGCATCCCCCAAATCGGTCCCGGTATGGACCCCTAAATGCCGATAAGTCGCAGCTGACGGCCTAGTATTTACGATTCCTCTCAACTACGCTGGAAGCGGCATGAGGTCCTTCTGCGATGAATAGATGAATCGTGAGTAGCGCAAAAGTAGCACCGAGGCTCGGAAATCATGGAAAATCCGGGGAACCGAGGGCTATCGCACCTGTAGCAAATCGGCAAACGGGGGTAAGCAGCAATCCTGGGCACTCGTTTGGCTCTATTCAGGTTCTAGTGCCGGCAACTGAGTGGAGGTTCAAGTCCTCTCATCCGCACCATATTTGATGTGAAGGCCGAAGGCTCACGCAGGCTCTACGCACTTAATGGGGGCAGGGGCGCTTCCGACTGATCTCAAGAACACATTACCTTAACGCGCAACCGATAGTTCTCAAAGTTTCTGAAGCCATAAGCTTGGCGCTGGAGAGGCGTTCGCGCTGTGCCAAACGACTACGGCTGATGCCGTCGAAGTGCTTCTGGCACACTCTACGCCGGAACGTCTCGGTCGCACGCAAGCGCGGCAGGATTTCGTGCGCGCACGAAATCCTGCCTACAAACCGCGCCCGCAGATGGATCTGTCTAGCTCTTTCCTCCACCGCTGTAAGCTCATATTCGGGCAAGCCCAACAACACTTCTGACTCGTTCAAAACATTACCTCGCAAGTATGTTTTATCAGTCAGAACTGCAGGCTTGCCCCCATTAACGAGCTAGAGCCAGGCCGAATCTCGGGATGTGGATGGGCGTCGAATCCCTGCTGGTACTCGAAAGCATCTCGTTCTTTTCGAAGCGTGGACGCACCGCGCCGCTTTCCGCTCCCATCCCCAGCGGAGAATGTTACTGCTGGGAATACAGACTTCTCATCCGGAACGAGCGGTAAACGAATCCGTGTTGATCAAACTCTGCTTCGAGCGTGTTCGATCGGCTGAATTCCCGCATCTTCGAGCTCGGGCTCAGGAAGCCGAGGTCGAAAAAGTAATTGCCGTTCGATAATAAGTGCGCAGTGCCGACGGCACCAGAATAGTCGCCTAGATCGAGGTTGACCGCGAGTGTCGCGGTCTTGCTGGTTTCGTCGAGGCGCAGACCTTGTCCGCGGCTGTGGCCGGGGAAAGTCCTCACGCGCGTGTTGCCATTATCGAAGAGGGTCAGTAATCCGTTCGACGCATACTCGGCATCGTGCTGATGGGAAAACCAGGGATAGGGGTCGCCGGCGGGAGCGGAGAGCGTGAAGTCTCCTTCGTTACCTAGCTTCCAAAGGACTGCTCCGTCACCGCTACCATTTGCGTAACGGAATTTAACAACCCAGTCCTGATGCCGGACAGAAATGATCATATTTCCATCGGGCGCGAGCCACAGCGAGTTAGAGTGGGTCCAGTCGTTCGCCACTGAGTAGTTCGGGTTGAGCGGAACCGCGCAGCCGGCGAAATTGCCGCGGCGGCAAGTCTCTCCAAGAAGAGCTGGGCGACGGATATCCAGGTGATCGAACTCGCTCCAGGAAAACTTGACCTGCAGATTGGTGTCCAGCACGACTGCCATGTCCCCGACTACATCTACCGGTCCGGCCCCCTGGTCCTCCACTTTCTCGACGCTGGCGATGACTGCGGTACTGCCGTCAGGCAGACGGAGCGCCTCGTGATGAAACGAGGTGATCGGGTCGGCACCGCGCGCAATGAGCTGCCGGCTGACCGCGGCGTAGTTAGTCTCGCGAACCAGGTTCCCGGCCAAGTCGTACTCGCGTAACAATGCCGACACTGCAAGCCCGCCGGTTGCGCTCGTCTGATCAGCAAGCGCTACCAAAACACCGCCGCCGTTCACCGGCCGCGTAAAGTACAGGATGGGGAGCTCCGGTTGGGGCAGATACCAGATCACATTCCCGGCTGCATCCGTTGCATAGGGGGGCGTACCAGAC
>DATBHS010000126.1:0-62224 GCA_036557345.1 Bryobacteraceae bacterium | reverse complement strand
TGTCGAACTCGGCGCCGACTACTTTGACAAAAAGAATCCCGATGCCTTAAGGCGATCTCTCATTCGGCGGCTTGAACGGCTTGGCAATAGAGTTATCCTCGAACCCGCCGTTCAGGTCCCTTGAGGGATTTTCGTAGGAGTGAGCTGATGAAGGCACCCTCTTCTCAATTCCGCCGTTATCAGGTGGTCGTTCTTCTGATCGCTGCTATCACCTTTATCGGATGCATTATCAGCCCACCGTCGCTGATGGACGACGTCGATTCCGTCCAGGCGAGCATTGCCCGTACCATGCTCAGAACCGGCGACTGGGTCACGCCGCAGCTCGACGGTGTCAAGTACCTCGAAAAGCCTCCACTCAAGTACTGGCTGGTCGCGATTTTTTTCAAGCTGTTCGGCGTCCACGATTTCATCGCCCGTCTGCCTGAGGCCATCCTCGATGTCTTGCTTTGCTGGCTCACCTTCCGAATGGGTGTTTGGGCGTTTGGCGATCGCGCTGGTTTTTACGCCGGGCTGGCGCTTTCAACATGCCTGGGCCTGTTTCTATTTACCCGGGTACTGATCGCGGATTCGCAGCTTACGCTGACGATCGTGGTGGCGGTATGGTCGTTCCTCAGAGCCGTCGATCCCGACGAACCGCACCCGCGCCGCTGGGGCCTGCTGGCGTGGGCCAGCATCGGCGTAGGGCTTCTCTTCAAAGGCCTGATCGGAGCCCTGTTCCCTTTTGCCTCTGCTTTTCTTTACCTCCTCTTTACTCGCCAGTTGTTCAGGAAGGAGATCTGGCGCCGCTTGATCCCGGGTTGGGGCATTCTCGCTCTGCTGGCGATTGCTGCGCCCTGGCACATTTTGGCGACGCTACGCAATCCCCCATATTTGTACTTCAGCCTCCACAGCGGGCCAGGCAGCTATCACGGCTTCTTTTGGTTTTACTTTTTTAACGAGCACATCCTTCGCTTCCTGAACCGCCGCTACCCGCGCGACTACAACACCGTTCCGCTCCTATATTTTTGGCTGTTCAACCTTGTATGGCTGTTTCCTTGGAGCGTCTATTTCCCGGCGCTGTTTCGACTGCGCTACAGGGGCTTTGACCGCGCTTCGCGGACACGCCTATTCGCTCTGTGTTGGATTGGCTTTCTCTTAGTTTTCTTCAGTTTCTCGACGACGCAGGAGTACTATTCGATGCCGATTTATCCTGCACTGGCTTTGCTGTTGGGCTGCGGCATGGCTTCGTCGTCTCTCAGCGCCTGGCTGAGGCGCGCAGACGTCGTGCTCGGTGCTCTCTGCGCTCTCGCCTCGGCCGCAATCATCTACATCCTGGCGCATGTCTGGCGCTTGCCTGTGCCCGGCGACATCTCCGATGCGCTGCATCAGCAGAGCGAGCTTGCCTATACGCTCTCCCTCGCTCACCTGGGCGATCTCACTCTTCGTTCGTTCGCGTATTTGCGGCAGCCGTTGATATTAGCGCTGATCGGTTTTCTTATCGGGCTGTTTGGAATCGTGTTTCTCCGGCGCAGCCGCCGCTTTCTCGCAATCGCCGCCATGATGGTGATGTTTTTCCAGGCGGCGCGCGTCGCCCTGGTGAGCTTTGATCCCTATCTGTCCTCGCGCGCGCTCGCGAACGCCCTGCGCGGGTCTCCGCCGGGCCAACTCATTGCGGATGACCAGTACTACACGTTTTCGTCTGTCTTCTTTTATGCCGACACAAAGGCGTACCTGCACAACGGACGAATCAACAATCTGGAATACGGATCGTATGCCCCGGATGCGCCGCATGTCTTCATCGACGACGCGCAGCTTGCCGACATGTGGCATCAGCCTTCCCGCAGGTATTTGCTTGTGGCGGGGACGGCTCTTCCAAGAATCGAGCAGGTGATCGGGAAGAACAACTACACGGTTGTAAAGGAAAGCGGCGGCAAGTACCTGTTGGTGAATCACCCGCTCACAGAGAAGCCAACGGCGGAGTTAACTCCGGGCAGGAGAAGAGTGGATGTTCCGGTGAAGCCGTTTGTGGGCCTTTTGGCGAGATTTCGTGTTCAAGCCAGCGGAATTATGCTCCAGCCCACCAGGGCGTACTATTACCTGCGGTAGTACTCCTGGGTATCCCGGCACATTGTTTTCGGAAAAAAGCAATATACACTGCTCCTAATTAATTGAAAGGAGCACTCAAGATGTCCTTTGATCGTGCGCTAGCTCACTTGTTGCTAGGCGCGGGTTGTATGGCGCTGATTACCGCAAATGCCAGAGCAAGTCTTCTGACCAACGGAAGCTTCGAAGACGGGACTTTGATAAACGACGGTAACTCAACAATGACGTTTAGCGCTGGTCCGACCAATATTGTGGGATGGGCTGCGGTTGGCCGGCAAGTGTCATGGATTGAAGCCGGCAATCCGTTCGGACTTTCGGCGCAAGACGGAAGCCGGTTTCTTGATTTAACCGCTTACATCACCGGCGCGCCATTCGGCGGCGTATCCCGGACAATCGACACGATCGCCGGACAACAGTACGTTTTGTCGTTCTATCTCGGTACCTACACACAAAGGTGGGGAGGTCCGCCAGTTTCGATCCTGGCATCGGCGGGCGGCACAAACCAAACGTTCGCCGTCTCCACAACGAGCACCGCTTCTACATGGACACCGTTTTCCATGTCCTTTACTGCGACTTCGGCGAGCACTCCGATCACGCTGACCGGAGCAGCCGGCTTCCAATACATCGGCTTGGACAACGTTAGCGTAGACCCAAGCGGCGCACCGGCTACACCCGAACCCGGCTCTTACGCTCTCATCGCGATCGGACTGGGATTACTTGGCATGGCGCGGCAGCGTCGGGCGAAGCGGAATCGCAGCCTGAGCTCAGCAACGCGAGGGCTCTAACCCTCCTATCCGGTTTAACATGGGAGGGTGAAGCGAATAGCGTTCATTGTTGTCGCGGCGGTTCTCTTCGCGGGCCTGTTCATCATCGATTTCAAGGGCTATCAAAGCCTGAAGTCGATGAGAGCTCAGGTTGTTGCGCTCACCGCGCAGGTGCAGCAGGCAACCGAATTGGCCCAGCGCGAATCGGCTGCGACCTTAGCTGCAACTCACAGGGCGGAGGAAGCGGCTGCAAGCGCCGAATTGGCTTCGGGTGCCCGAAAACAAGCCGAGGAACAGCGCCAGCAGGCTGAGACTGGCCGGGCACAAGCCGTGACAGCGGCCCAGCAGGCAAACGATCAGGCTCGGCAGGCTCGCGACGAAGTGACGCAAATGCGCCTGGAACGCGAGAAAGAGCTGAATCGCATGCAAGAGGCTCTGAACAGCGTAGTCGAGACGCATCGGACTCCAAACGGCATGGTCATGGTTCTGCCGGATTCGGTTTTTCGCTTCGAATTCGATAGCGCCGAATTAAGCCCCAAGAATCGCGAGCTGTTGAGCCGCATTGCGGGCATACTACTTGTTTCAAAGGGCTATGGGCTCTCCGTGTTCGGATACACAGACGATGTCGGTACGGCGGAATACAACCAGCAGTTATCAGTACGGCGCGCCAAGGCAGTCGAAGATTACCTGGTTCAATCGGGTATTGACCGATCGATTGTCAACATCAAGGGGTACGGCAAGACCAATCCTCTTGTTTCTGGCACGACCGCCGCAGCCCGAGCTCGAAACCGGCGTGTAGAGATCGCGCTCACCGATAGCTCCATCCGTTTCGAGGGCGAAGCGCCGGGGACTGTTCATTGAGCTCTAAATCTTCGAGATAGCACGCGCGGCCGCGAACGGCGTACACTGGTCCCTTCCAGCAAAGATGGAGATAACCCATAACGAGATTGCGCCCGGAACGGTTGTGGTTACGCTACGCGGCAAGATAATGTGGGGGGCCGAGAGCGAAAAGCTGGAAGATGTCGTAAGCGCCCTGTTGCGCGACGGCACGCGCACCATTATCTTCGATATCGCTGGTGTAAATCGGATCGACAGCACCGGCATCGGCCGCTTTATCTCCAGTTACAACAAGATTGCAGCGGCAGGCGGTAAGATGCGCATGGCCGGAGCGGCCAGCTATTTATTCCAGGTCTTTCACATCAGCGGCCTGGATTCAGTCTTTCGCTTTTATCCGAACGTGGAAGAAGCCCTTAACGCCGGATAGCGCAGGGACGATCAGTTGTATGCCAGTTCCTGTACCGGCACGGAATTTACCCGCGTCTCTGCCGTGAGTTCGCGGCCTAAAACGAACAGCGTCACATCGTCCGTTTTGGGCGCGTGGGCGCGAAAACCGGTCAGGTCGTCGCGGCAAGCTGCCACCAGTTCAGGCGCATTCACCCGTCCGCTGCCACGAATCACGTCTTGCAATCGCTCGGCTGAATACTCCCCTCCTGATGGGTCGACCGCCTCGGAAACTCCGTCGGAATAAAGGACGAGTCCGTCCCCGGGCTCGAAGTGCAGCTCTGTTATCGAAAACTCTTCGGAAGGGAAGAGTCCTACCGGCAGATCCGATTGCTCGAAGAGCGTAACCTTGCCATTATGGACCAGTAGCGGCGGCGGATGCCCTGCATTCGAGATTTCCACGGTGCCGTCCGGCATGGCGCGGCCGCACACAAGCGTTGCATATTGCGAAGGGAGCGTGCTTTCAGAGAACACGCGGCTTGCGTGTTTGAGCATGCAGGCGAGTGGTAGCTGAACCGAAATGAGTGTGCGAAACATGGCATGCAAATGCGCCATGAGCATGGAGGCCGCCAATCCTTTTCCGGACACATCTCCCACCATGAAGTACAGGCCGGCTTCCCCAGCATCGATCACGTCGCAATAGTCGCCGCTGACCAGTCCGGCCGCCTCGTAGTGATAACAGATATGCCAGCCGTCACGCCGAAACGTTTGTCGTGGGAGCAGGCCCCTTTGTACTCTTGCTGCCAGTTCGAGGTCATGCTCGAGAGCGTTTCGTTCTGTCTTGGAGAGGTGATCGAGACAGATGCGGACTAGCGGGTCGGCAACAAGACGGTCGGCCTCGATCGACTCATGACAGGATTCACAAATACCGAACGAGCCGTTTTCAATGCGAGAGAGAGCCCCGTCTACCTCATTGAGAAGGAGACGCAGGTGAACTGAATCGTGGCTACGACTGGCGGCCTGTTCCAACCGGTGCCGCCGGTCGACAAGCTGCTGGCGCATGAAGTTGCTGAGAGCGGCGCCCATGAAACCCTCCAGTAAACCCGTTTGCGGTCCCCCGTTTGATGCTGAATTGTACTCCAAAGTTGAAAGAATAACTTCTTTGTTTTCAGTCCAGCTTGGATACACCCGAGAACTTGTCGCCTGATCGGCAACTGCTATGTGGGGACTCGACAGCTCCAGCGCCGGCCTCATCCTTGTGTGGCTTGAGACCGTAACCATGCGCTAGAGAGCTGTCGGCTTGCCCAGACCAATAACACTGGCTCCAACGGCCAACCAGGAGTGTCGTGGTTCGTTCTCTTCTACTAGCCTGTCTAGCTGTGACTTCCGCATTGCTCTCGCAAGCGCAAATTCCCAGTGTGGGCGGATGTCCTGCTTTTCCTTCGAATAACGTTTGGAACACGCGTGTGGATTCGTTGCCTGTCGATGCGAACTCGAACGCATACGTTCAAACGCTTGGGGCAACGAACAAAGCTCACGCCGATTTCGGATTGGATCCTGCGAATGGGATTCCTTATGGCGTGGTGCCCGGGAATCAGCCCAAGTTCAAGGTTTCTTTCTATTACGATGGCGATCCCGGGCCTTATCCAATTCCACCCAAGCCGCCTATCGAAGCCGGTAGCGACCATCACCTGCTGATCGTCGACAAGGATAACTGCGTATTGTACGAGCTATTCAACTTACAAAAGCAAGCAAATGGATCGTGGCTGGCCGGCTCCGGAGCGATCTTCCCGCTGAATTCAAATCAACTGCGCGCCGCCGGCCATACGTCGGCGGATGCCGCCGGTCTTCCCATGTTGCCGGGCCTAGTGCGATACGACGAAGTGTTGTCCGGCCATATCAATCATGCGTTACGGTTCACAGGAATGCCGACCACCAACCGGTTCATTTGGCCGGCCCGGCACTATGCTTCAACGCATAGCGGAGCCATCTATCCACCTATGGGACAGCGTTTCCGGCTTAAGCAATCTTTCGACATCAGCAGGTTCGGGACTCACATGCAGGTGGTTTTGCAGGCCCTCAAAACCTACGGGATGATCCTTGCGGATAACGGCGCGTCCTGGTTTGTCTCCGGCGCTCCCGATCCTCGCTGGAACGATGACGAGATGCATCAGATGACATGGCTGGTGGGCGCGGATTTCGAAGCAGTGGACGAATCGAAGCTGATGGTGAATGTGAATTCAGCGCAGGCTGCCTCCATCGGCGCCCCGATTCCCACCGGATGGGTCAAAATCGTTAACAAGTACAGTGGAAAGTGCCTGGACATGACCGGAGGGCCCGGGGTTACGCCCATCGATCAGGCGCCTTTCGATCGGATCCAGCAATGGGACTGCAACGGCGGGATGGCGCAGAAGTTCAAGTTCATTCCTGAATCCGGCGGCTGGGCTCCGGGAAGCACCACGAAATGGCTCTCGGCCAATGGCAATGGCTACCAGATTCAATCCGCAGTGAGCGGCTTATCGCTGGCTGTCCCCGACTCCACGACGAAGATGGGCGTTCAAATCATCCAGTATGCGTTCAGTAACAATTCGAATTGGATCTGGATGCCCGTTTCGCAAGGGAATGGGTACTTTTATATCCAATCCCTTTGCAACAACCTGGTGCTGGATAACCGGCTTCAGACCGGTTACGACAACGGTTCCCGGGTCCAGCAGTGGGCGTGGCTAGGCGGCGATAATCAGCAGTGGAAGCTCGTGCCGGTGCAATAGCCGCACCGGCACCTTCAGTGTCCTAATCTTCTATTCAACCCGAAAGAGGATGCCCGCCCCGGGGGCAAGCCAGTCCATTTCACGGCCGAAGGGCTCCTCTTGCCCTGAGTACGGTGAGATGCGAATCAGTTTCCGGCCGGCCTGACGGAGATGAACATGGAACTGAAAGGAATTTTTCAGGTCCTTGTTGACGATCAAAAAGTACGGCCGGCCGCGATCGTCTTCGAACTCGCCGATCAGAAACCTGCCTGCGACGGGCGGGCGCACGTAGCGCTGCGTCATCTCTACGTTCTCGACGAGACGGCTTGCGGCGAGAGGCTGTGCTTGTTCCGGAACGTCCGGATAATGATAGACGCCCGTACTGTGCAATCGCATCAGGACCGGCGCCAGCGCGTGAATCTGGTTGTTGATCCGGCGCAGCATGTCCCAGGTTGCCGTCCGGTTCCCGAACTGGTCGACGGCTGCCATCCGGTAGTTCCCGATCTGCGGCGCGAAATAAGTGAAGTACTGGATGCCGCGGCCGCCATATGCCATGGTCGCGTACACCTGTAGATTGAAGGTTGCATCGGACGGCTCCATGTAATTGAAATGGGAGTTTGCCAGGATGCAGTTCCAGAACGGAGTTTTCGTTTCCAGGCTCAGCCGGCGGATGATTTCGAGATTGGTATAGAACGGATCCAACATTTCGCCATTGACCAGCGAGTAGTTGTCGTAGCTCAAAAACGGCTGGCCGATGGTCTTCACCAGCATGCGAACGTACGAATCGTAATCGCTCGTGCCGAGAGTGGCCGCTGAGACACGGTAGGGGAACAGGTTTACATAGGGCCATTTGTCCGGCATCGCTTCACGGAGCAGGCCGGCCAGTTTCCCGAGCCCGGGCATGAGTGACGCCGAAGGTTCATCGCGCAAAAAGAAACCGAGTGCAGCCGGGTTGTCGCCGATCCTGGTCTTCAGATCGGCGATATCGCCGCGCAGCGTTTCATCCGGCGGAAGATGTTCCGGTGTATAGCTCGTTAACTTCGGGTCGTTCACAAAACAGGTTAATCCGGCCGCTTTGACGCGATCGAGATCCTCGGCCCGGCAGAAACCGGAAATGTTGAGACCCGCATCCTTCATTCCGCGCAACTGTCCGGCATCGGACGGCGACCCACCCCAAGCCATTACCGCAAACTCTTTCGGGGGCACCGGCTGCGGTTGAGAACGCGTCTGCGAAAGAGCCAGTGAAGCGAACAGAAGAAGAGTGGGGATCGATGGCTTCATTGTGTCTATTCTGACAAGCTTCCCTGCTCCTCTTGACATCCCACAGGTCTTCTGCCATACTCTCCTGTGTGCATTCCACAGGAGGACGCGCGCGATGTTTATGTGGATGAGAGTACTCGCTGTCCGGACGCGCTCCTGGCTCACGATCCGGCAGGCCGATCAGGAGTTTGAGCACGAGATCGAAAATCATCTCGATCTACTGGCGCGCGACAACCTCCGGAAAGGAATGGCCCCGGAAGAGGCCATGCGTACGGCCCGCATGCGCATGGGAGGCATTACCCAGTTGAAGGAGACCAACCGCGAGGTCCGCGGATTACCTTTTATGGAAACGCTTGTCCAGGACTCGCGTTATGCATTCCGCATGCTTCGCAAAAATCGCGGGTTCACGACTTTCGCAATACTCACGCTGGCTCTCGGCATTGGTGCTAATACAGCCATTTTTAGCGTTGTTTGTGCCGTGGTGTTGAAGCCGCTGCCATATCCCGATTCCGGACGGCTGTTCAACGTGTTTCAGGAGGAATCGCAGGACGCCACTGTCAAGACAGGTTGGTCTCATCTAAACTTTGTCGATCTGCGGGAACAGAACGGCGTTTTTAGCGAAATCGCCGCGAGCCAGCATCACCAGCTCACGCTGACCGGCCGGGGTGAGCCATCCGTAGTGAACACTTCGGTGGTAACGCCTGAGTTTTTCTCGCTGTTCGGCGAGAAGCCCCTTCTCGGACGCATCTTCTTTCCGGACGACGGCAAACCGGGCGCGGCATCCGTGGTGATATTGAGCGAAGAACTCTGGAGAGGCTCGTTCGGTGCAGATCCAAATGTGATCGGGACTGCGATCAATCTGGACAAGCGGCCGTTTACGGTCGTTGGAATTATGCCCGCGACATTTCGTTTTCCCGTGGTTAGCGACGGGCTTTGGATTCCGCTGACGCAGGACCCTTTATTTGGAAGCTTGATTAATCAGAGGACCGGGCATTGGTTTCAAGTGACCGGGCGGTTGAAGGCCGGTGTCTCCGTGGCGCAGGCCCGAGCTGAGCTGGCTGCGCTTGGCGCTCGTTTTGCCAAAGCATATCCGGCAGAGAACCGCGGATGGATCATCCGCATGGCTCCGCTTCAACTGATGATCGTCGGGGATGCCAAACCCGCGCTACTTGTGCTGTTCGGCGCTGTTGGCCTGGTCCTATTGATTGCCTGCGCCAACATCGCTAATTTGCTACTCGCCCGCGCGACTTCCCGCGAGCGCGAGATCGCTGTCCGGACTACGTTGGGGGCCGGGAGGGCACGGATTGTGCGCCAGTTGCTGTGCGAGAGCGCGGTGCTCGGTCTGCTCGGCGGGTTGACGGGGATCGCTCTCGCCTATGGAGGCGTCCAGGGGCTGACTTCATTGCTGCCTTCGACGTTACCACGCGTGAACGCGATTCGTGTGGACCACCTCGTTTTGGGCTTTGCGCTGTTTCTTTCGCTATTCGCGAGCTGGGCGTTTGGCCTGGCACCCGCTCTGATTGTGGCGAATGCGAGCATCGGCAACAGTGTTCGCGAAGGTGGCGCGCGCTCGGGCGAGAACAGAAAGAGCCGGCGCGCACGCAACGTCCTGGCTGCCGGCGAAATTGGTCTGGCCATGGTGCTTCTTGTGATCTCCGGCCTCCTGCTGCGGAGCTTTGCCAAGCTTATGTCCGTCGACCCGGGGTTCAAGGTCCAGCACATCGTGAGAGCGGAGATCTCGCTCCCCCGGTTTCAATACCCGACGCCGCAGCAATGGATCACCTTCACCGACAAGTTGCTCGCACGAGTCCAGGCTGAGCCCGGATTGCGCGATACTGCGGCAGCCGCTCCCGTGCCGCTCGGCGATCGTTGCGCCACGCTTCCCTTCGATATTGTGGGAAGTCCTCCGTTGTCCACGGGCACATCCAGAACGGCCGATTATGTTTCCGTAAGCCCGTCCTATTTCCGCGTCATGTCCATTCCGCTCGTCGCCGGACGCGTTTTCGATCGCCGCGATATTCTGCCTGCGCCCAACGTTGCAATCATCAGCAACTCCATGGCGCGCATCTATTTTCCGAATCAAAATCCGATTGGCAAACAACTCACATTCGGCCTTACCGACAGTGGGGTAGCGCGGCAGATTGTCGGAATCGTGGGCGATGTGCGTGACGCCGGGCTTGGTGACGCTCCCGGCCCGATCATGTACGTTCCCTACACGCAGGCGCCGTTGTGGGGAACCAGTCTTCTCATTAAAAGCACCTTGGCTCCATCCACCGTCGCGGCGGCAATTCGACGGGAGGTCGGAAAGATCGATAAGGATCTGCCGGTAACCGATTTCGCCACCATGGCCGATATCGTCGAAGCCTCGGTTGCGCAGCCCCGGTTTCGAACCCGCTTATTGACCCTGTTTGCCGGAATCGCGCTGATGCTGGCGGCCACCGGAATTTTTGGCGTGATCTCGTATTCGGTGTCGTGCCGGACGCAGGAAATCGGTGTGCGCATGGCAGTGGGCGCCTCTCGCCGCGCGATTCTATGGATGATCTCGCGCGAAACGCTACGGCTGACCGTGATCGGGCTCGCTGTCGGAATACCGTGTGCGTTTGCGGCTTCCCGCCTGGTCGGGCACATGCTGTTCGGCGTCGCGGCCGGCGATCCCGCCACACTTGTGCTTGTGGCCTTTGTTCTCGTCACTGTCGCGGCTCTCGCCGGATACGTCCCCGCGCGGCGTGCGATGCGAGTTGACCCGGTTGTGGCCCTACGGCATCAATAGAGCCAATACCGACCCATTCCGCTAAAGAAATCTCAACCCGTTCTTGGCCGCAACACCGCGTATGTAACGGGCTCCTTCCTCGTACTCTTCCGCCGTTTTCAAATGCTCCAGCATCAGGGGCGTGGGTACGGCAAGCTTGCTCAACTCGCCGAGATAGCGACCATAGTCGATCTGACCGCGCCCGGGCACCACTTCTAAGAAGTGCACGTTCAACTCGACAATCCATTGCAGGTCCTTGGCATGACAGGAACGGATCCAACGGCCCAGCTTTGAAAAGCACTCTCCGATAAATGCGCTGTTCTCGTAGAAGCGTTTCGGGCAATTGACGCCGTTGCAGACGTCCATATGGACTCCAAAGGCGGGACGGTCCACCGCGCGGATGAGATCCAAATACGAATCGGGGCCATCGGGAATGTTCCAGCCCATCATTTCGATGGTGAATTGCGTTCTCCTCGGCTTCACCGAGTCGATGATCTTGCGGCAGTTTTCGACCGTCGCATCGAAAAATTGGCGTGACAAGTTTTTCGGATCCGGTCCATACCAGACAGTCGGGTTATAACTTCCGGCGATATCCACACAGCAACGCGCCCCGACCTCCTCGGCCAGTGCGCATCGCTCGGTAACGTACGCCAGGTTGTCGCGCCGTTTCACGGGATCGGGATCGAGCATGTTTTTCCAGGCGCCGACTTCCGCGATGATTACCTTTGCCCGTTTAAATGCCCGCTCGATCGCTCGAACGCGATCTGTGTCCGAAACCTTTACATCTGGGCAATAAGCAGCGCTGTAACCCAGACGCCGGTGTTCGGCAGCGAGCTGGTCCGGATCTTCGGATTTCAGAAAGATCGGGCCGCCCAGGCAGAGCGGAGTCGCGGAAGCAGTGGCAGGGAAGCCTGACAAAGCTATGGCGGAAGAAGCAGCGAGGAACGAACGTCGAGTCGGTCGCGAAGGCATGCGAGCAGTTTACAGCGGAGCGTGTATAGCTTGGGGGACTACCTCTCCCACTAGGAGCAGGGATAGAGGAGAATCCCAGGCCCTAATACCCGAGAAATCGGTTTGCTTAAGCTACTAAATCAGCCATAATTTGGTTATTAAGCTTAGACACAAATAAGTGACGGACTAAGCGGAGCGGCGTTTGCAAGAGTTAGTGCAGCGGGAGGACACTTACTCTCCTGATTGCCGTTCTTGTTGGGCCAATAGAACTATAGGCGTTCAGATGTGAGTTCTCGCCCGCCAGCGGGAACTCAAATCTGAAAGAAAGGAGTCAGCGATGAAGGTTAAGAGCAACGTCAAGGCTGGCAGAGGCCTTTGGGGCACATAATTTCTCTTCGGCACTTCAAAAGAGAACCTTAAGGAAAAGGCCGCTCCATATCAAGGGGGCGGCCTTTTTCTTTGTGGCTGCCTCCTGCCGAAGATTGTGAACAGCTTTCAGCGTGTAAAACACTTACTCCGGGCAGATTCCGGGCTCAAATCCGTGGCCGGAGTGCTGGTCGCGCTCGGATTGGGAACGGGCTGGCTCGTCTGGGGCTGGCAGGCGCGTATCACGCGATACGAGCTCTCTGATTCGGCTCGTCTGGAGCTGGATGGCGCCGCATACCCGGTGCAAGCCAATGCTGCGGGCAGACTCGTCGCCTCCGCCTTGGTCCTAGGAAGGGAAGTGCATGCCGGAGACGTATTGGCTGAGTTGGACGACGACGACCAGCGGCTAAACCTTCAGCAGGAACGTACTCACCTGATGAGCCTGGAGCCGCAACTTGTCGCGCTGAGGGCGCAAATGCAGTCGGAAGGCCGGGGCCGGTCCGATGAGCACCGCGTTTTAGGTCTTTCGTTGGATGCGGCGCGCGCCCAGTACCGGGAGGCCCAAGCACAGGCAATCCTGGCCGGGAATGAAGCCGAACGCGCCCGACGCCTGCGAGCTGAAGGAATCATGTCCGAAGCGGATGCCCAGCGCGCGATGACCAATGCAGAGACGAAGCGTGCTGCCGCAGAGAGTTTGAAGCTGATACTCTCGCGTCTGACGCCCGAGCAGGAAGTCCGTGAACGCGATCGGGAGGTGCGACAGAAGCAGATTCTCGGCGAGATTGCCAAAGTCGAATCGGAGGTGGCGACATCTTCGGCGGCTATCCGGCGGCTCGAGTTCGAGATCGCGCAGCGGCTGATTCGCGCTTCCGTCTCCGGACGATTGGGTGAATGCGCGCCGCTGCGGCCGGGAGTCCACATCAATCAAGGACAGCAGCTCGGTGTGATTCTTCCGCACGGCAAGCTGCAGGTGATCGCGGAGTTCCAACCGGCCGACGCGCTCGGGAAAGTCCATCCCGGCCAGCATGCAACCTTGCGCCTTCAGGGATTCCCGTGGGCGCAATTCGGCACGGTTCCGGCCGAAGTTTCGCGGGTAGCGGGCGACATACGTGACGGCAAAGTCAGGGTAGAACTGGCCGTCAATCCGGTTGCAGGCTCGCGGATCCCTCTGCAGCACGGGCTGCCGGGCTCGGTTGAAGTCGAGGTCGAGCGCATTTCGCCGCTCGCACTGGTCTTGCGGTCCGCCGGACAGGTTCTCGGTTCGCGTTGATTCCTCCGGTGAATAGGCCTTGAGAAGATTCTTTGTTCCCGAAGTGGTTCAGACCTCGAGTATGGATTGCGGGCCGGCGTCGCTTAAGTGCCTGCTCGAAGGCTTCGGGATTCCGGTCAGCTACGGTCGCCTGCGCGAAGCCTGTCAGACCGGAATCGACGGCACCTCCATCGACACGATGGAAACCGTAGCGAACCAGCTCGGGCTGGAAGCTGAGCAGATCATGCTGCCGATCGATCACCTCCTGTTGCCGCGCGCGAAATGCTTCCCGGCGATTGTCGTGGTTACGCTTCCGAACGGCCTGACCCACTTCGTAGTGATCTGGCGCCGCACCGGATCCTGGCTCCAGGTGATGGATCCGGCAGTGGGACGGCGCTGGGTCTCTCGCGCCGATTTCACCCGAGAGATCTACCGGCACGCAATGGCGGTAACCGCTTCCGACTGGCGCGAGTTTGCCGCATCGCCCGAGTTTCATGCCGCGCTTCGCGGGCGCCTGCTTCGGCTTGGGATAGCGCAGCGGGAGATCACGCCCCTAATGAGTGCTGCCTACGCGGATGAAAACTGGCGACGGCCGGCAGCCCTGGACGCGAGCGCTCGCCTGACGGCATCGCTGGTTGAGTCTGGCGGTGTGACACGTTCGCGCGATTGTGTTCGTTTGCTGAAGCGGTTCTGCGAGATGCCGGAGTTAATTCCGGATCGATATTGGTCGGTCAGACCGGGGCCAGTCGATTCCGAAGGCGGCGAACAGGTACTCATGCGCGGCGCAGTGCTCGTTCGCGTGCGTGGAAAGCGAGATGCGGATCAGCTACAGGAACGTAGGACAAGTCTTGGCACGGAACTGGCGGCGGCAGTCGGCGAACGGCCTCTGAATCCCGGCCGCGAACTTCTTCGCGCCCTGTGGCGGAGTGGACCTCTCAGCTCGGGCCTGCTGTTGACCGCTCTGGGCGCAGCGGCGGGCGGAACGCTGTTCGAGGCGATGCTGTTTCGGGGACTCTTCGACATAACCGCCGAGTTGGGCCTCGCGGGCCAGCGCATGGGAGCGGTGACCGCCGTCCTGCTGTTCAGTTTGGCTTTGCTGCTCCTCGAAGTACCGAGCTTTGCTATTGGCGCGAGGCTCGGCCGTCACATCGAAATCCGGCTGCGCACGGCCTTTCTGGAAAAAATTCCCAAGCTCGGCGATCGCTATTTTCAGAGCCGCCTTACGTCCGATATGGCGGAGCGAAGCCATGCCACGCAGCGCCTGCGTCATTTACCCGACCAGGTCCGGCAGCTCCTCCGCTCGGTTTTCGAACTGCTGGCCACGGCCGCCGGAATCGCCTGGCTCGAACCGTCCGCGGCGGCACTGGTTTCGCTGATCGCGGCAAGCGCTGTGATCCCCGCATTCATAACACAATCGGTGCTGGCGGAGAGGGATTTGCGCACACGCAGCCACACGGGCGCGTTAACGCGGTTCTATTTGGACGCCATGCTGGGCCTGATGGCGATTCGCGCCCACGGAGCTGAACGGCCCGTCCGGCGCGAACAGGAAAAGCTGCTCGGAGAATGGGTGCGCGCGGCGCGGCGCCTTCAGCAAGCGGTCGTCAGCCTGGAGGCAGTCCAACTCGCGGGTATGTTCGGCCTCGTTGCGGTTGTGTTACTTGCACGGCCGTTGCACGGCGCAGACATAGGGCGGGTCTTGCTGGTCGTCTACTGGGCCTTGAACCTTCCGGTGCTGGGGCAGGATATCGGAACGCTGGCGCGCCAGTATCCTTATTACCGGAACGTCACGCTGCGCCTGCTCGATCCGCTCGGCGCGCCTGAGGAAGTTTTCTCTCGAGAGCAAGAGGATGCAGTGATATCGGACGCGCCGCCCGCGATCGAGTTCCAGGATGTGAGCGCTCGCGTGTCCGGTCACACGATTCTCGATCAGATCAATTTTCGGCTGGAACCGGGTTCGCATGCCGCGATTGTCGGCCCGTCGGGAGCAGGCAAATCGAGCCTGGTCGGGATTCTTCTGGGATGGCTGAAACCGGCAGAGGGCGCAGTACTGTTGGACGGCGCGGCGCTCAACTGCGAACGGCTGCGACTCTCGACTGCCTGGGTCGATCCGGCTGTCCAGTTGTGGAACCGCTCGCTGCTCGCCAACTTATCGTACGGTTCAAACGCAACAGCATCGCAAGTGGGTAGCGTCATCGATTCCGTCCTGCTTCGTAACGTTCTTGAAACGTTGCCGGACGGCTTCGAGACCTCGCTCGGCGAAGGCGGCGGGCTCGTATCGGGCGGCGAAGGGCAACGCGTGCGTCTGGGGCGCGCGATGTTGCGCGAGCATAGCCGCCTGGTCATTCTGGATGAGCCGTTCCGGGGACTCGATCGTGAAAAACGGCGCGAGCTTCTTGCTAGGGCGCGCGAGTTCTGGCGCAGTTCGACTCTTCTCTGCATCACGCACGACGTCGAAGAAACGCGGGCCTTCGACCGTGTGCTGGTCGTAGAGGGAGGCCGCATTGTGGAGGATGGCGCGCCGGGCACGTTGGCGAGCGATGCAACCTCTCGCTACGCGCAGTTGCTGAAAGCGGAGGGCAATACGCGATCCGCGCTTTGGGCAGCAGCGTTTTGGCGCCGCGCGCGGGTTCATGCCGGAAAAATTGTCGAAGAACTGCCCAGGCACACCGAAGAGAGGCGTCGTGGGACCGAGGTGGCCTGATGCTGTCGAGTAAGGTGGAGGCATTTGCCTGGCCCGCCGCGCGGCTTGCGGATGCGCTCCGCGAACTGGCGGTTCGGAGCGGAATCGGCAACGGCTCGTCCGCGTTCGCGCATACCTGCTCCGGCGATTCGGATCCAGGCGAGTGGCTCGACTGGGCGGCGAAGCACTTCGCCTGTGAAGCCGAGCCCGTCGAATCGACGCTGAGGGACCTGGAACGCGATCTCTCTTGCGTCTCTCCCTCTTGCATCCGAGTTTCCGAAGGAGCGTTCCTGGCCGTTATTAAAGCCCGAAAACGGACGCTCCACGTGCTGACGCCCAAACTGGAAGTTCGCCGCATTGCCCTTGTTGACGTCTGCAATGAGATTCGCAAGCCGGTCGAACGAACGCAGCGGAGCGAATTCGCGGAGTTGCTCGCAATCGCCGGTATCCGCGATCGATTTCATGGCAAGGCCATGCGCTTCCTCTTAAACGATCAGCTCGAGAACAAACGATTCGATCAATGCTGGGTGCTTCGCCCGCATGCCGGTGCGCGTCCCATGCGCCTGCTGTGTGAAACCGGCGCGGTGCAAAATGCAGGGGCTCTGATTGGCGCGCACACACTCCAATATCTGCTGTGGCTCGCCTCCTGGGCCATTTTGGGCCGGCTGTCGCTCGAAGGCCGGATGGATACCGGCTGGCTGATCGCCTGGGTCCTGCTTCTGTTCACGCTCATCCCATGCCAGGTTATGACGACGTGGTGCCAGGGCCTGTTCGCGATCGGGCTTGGAAGCCTGCTCAAGCAGCGGCTCCTTTACGGCGCAATGCGTCTCATGCCGGAAGAGATGCGCCACCAGGGGATCGGCAGCTTCCTCGGCCAGGCGCTGGAGGCCGAAGCAGTGGAGACCTTGGCTCTCAGCGGAGGTATTGCCGGCTTGCTTGCCGCGGTAGAGATTATCGTCGCCGGATTTGTTCTCGGCCCCCTGGCTTTCCTGCTGGCCGCCTGGTTTGCGTTGACGTTGTCTGTTGGATACAGGTTCTTGCGCCGCTATCAGCGCTGGACCGAAACGCGTATGGCTCTGACGCAGGACCTGGTGGAGTCGATGGTCGGGCACAGAACGCGCTTGGCGCAACAGCGGCGTGAGGAATGGCACGAAGCAGAAGACCAGGCCCTTCATCGCTATATGGGTGTGTCCTCGGAGGTAGACAGAGCGGGAGCGTGGCTGATCGCGGCTATCCCGCGCGGCTGGTTAGTAGCGGCGCTCGCTAGTCTGAGTCCCGCCGTCATGTCACGAGACAGCTCCACTGCCGCGACTGCCATTACGTTAGGCGGCATTCTGTTGGCCTATAACGCATTCAGAAAGCTGACCTGGTCGTCTGCCGACATAGCAGCGGCGTGGGTTGCTTGCAAGCGTATTGCGCCGCTGTTCCGGGCCGCGGGGCGTAGCGAAATACTGGGCGGCGCTCCAGCGCGCCGGCGCGAACCAGAACCGGCTCAAAAGGTGATCGAGGCCGACCGCCTCAGCTTCCGGTACAGAAGACAGGGAACGCTTGCGCTGCAATCATGCAGTCTGACGATCCGCTATGGCGACCGCGTTCTTCTCGAGGGACCTTCAGGCGGCGGGAAGACGACCTTTGCTTCCCTACTCACCCAAATGCGTCAGCCCGAATCGGGCTTGGTTTTAGCTCACGGGCTCGACCGGCACACTCTGGGCGATCGTAGGTGGAGACAAATCGTAGCTGCCGCACCGCAGTTCCACGAGAATCACATTCTCACCGAGACGCTCGCGTTCAATATTCTGATGGGTAGACGGTGGCCGCCGAGCGCCGCCGATTTTGAAGCGGCCGATATGGTATGCCGCGAGCTGGGATTGGGCGACCTGCTGGACACCATGCCCAGTGGTCTTTTGCAGATGGTGGGCGAAGGCGGCTGGCAACTGTCTCACGGCGAGCGCAGCCGCGTCTTTATCGCACGCGCGCTGCTGCAGGATGCGGACCTGGTGATTCTCGATGAAAGCTTCGCCGCGCTCGATCCGGAAAACTTGCAGATCGCGCTCGAATGCACGCTGCGGCGCGCGAAAACGCTGCTCGTGATCGCGCACCCGTAAAGTGCGCAGACGAAAGCGCCTGCCCCATTACATGCAATCGGCGATCGGTAAAACTCAGTTTGCAGGCTCCTGGAGAGTCAGTTGCTGCACCTGTTCGTCTACAATTCGCTTCGTCTTGCGCCCCATCAAGGCGCTGAACAGAATCAAAAGTATGAGCGCCGCCAGATGGGGCAGGTTCGATAACCACGCGGCGCGCGCCAGCGGGAAGCGGTAAACGATCACAGCCCGGATGACGGCATCCGCGATGAACGCGATACCCCAACCGATGGCAGAGATCCGGAGCGATGATCGGAAGGGCGAAGATTGCTCCCAAGCGCGCTCGAAGGCGGCGGTGCGCAATGGATCGCCTTTGGTTCCCACCTGTTTGACGCCTTCGTAAGTGAGCGGCCTGCCCCGAAAGGACGTGGCGATCATGTAAACACCAGCAATGGCGGTATAGAAGGAAGGCTTCACCAGCAGCAGCCTCGGATCGCGCGTTACGAAGAGAAGTGCAATCGAAGCCCCAATCTCGAGAAGAACGAGCACGCCGACGCGGTCTAACCGCTTCCTCCGAATCGTGTTGACGGCCGTCGTAAACACCGAGATGAAGCTGCCTGCGATGAGCGCCCAAAAATCCGATAGTCCCAGCAGCCGGTGCAGAGCGAAATAGGTGGCGATCGGCGCAACAATATCGAGAAGATATCCGAGGAAGATCGCAAACGGCGATGTCGGCTGTTTCAGCATGGTACGCCTTCCAGATTCGAGGCCGGAATTTGGTACAAATGCGCGGCCGCCTGGAGTGACTGTTGCACCGCGGCAAAGGCGTAATGGCGCATTTCCGATTCGTAGTGCGCGAGTGCGTCGTCAACACCCAATTCGCCTCGACTCACCGCCGCCAGCAAGTCCGTCAGCAAAGCGGCGTCCCGCAGCGCTGTGTTCGCGCCTACGCCTCCGGCAGGAGTCATCGCGTGAATGGCGTCTCCGATGAAAGTGATGTTGGAAACACGCCAGGGTTCCGGATGCCGCGCGCTGCGGATCGCGACGCTAAACGTGGACGAGACTTCCGCGAGTTGTAGTATGCGGCGCACATCCGGATGCCAGTCTTCCGTCATCTGCAACGTCGATTGATGCAGCCTGCTCGAATCGGATCCGGTAGCCGGTAGACTCTCGGCCGGAAAGACGAGCATCCACATCAAATAGTCCGGAACCGGATCAAGTTTCACATCCAGCCCGACTTCGGCCAACGCCTCCCGAAACGGCTGCCGGCTCCGGTAGATCCCCAACGCCAACGTCCTCCGGTGAGGTCCAAGCACTGGAGTAAATCCGCTGAACAGCGGCTCGGGAAGCCAGCTCAAGATCTCCTCATTCAGCGGCGTCTTACCGTAAATGCATTGCATCCCGAGGTCAGCGATTTCCGCTTGCGGAAGTAGTTGCCTCCGTACTGAGGAGTGAATGCCATCCGCCGCGACGAGCACGTGAGCCACGGCGCTTTGTCCGTTCGAAAAGCTGACGCGTATATCTGTCCCGTACGGCTCGACATACGCCGCTTCGTGACTGAAATACACGCAGTCCGTCAAGCCGCCGAGCAGCACTTGTCGCAGCGTCAACCGGTTAACGGCGAGGTGATCGCTCAGAGGCGCTGCTCCCGGCGTATTCGGCATCCGGTAAATCAGCTCCAGGCGATGGTTGAACGCCGCGGCGGGAGGCTTGCTTGGCCTGTTGGCGGTAGCCCGGTAGAGATCGTAGAACCGGGACGGCAAGCATCTTCGAAGCGCACTGTCTCCTTGTGAGTCAATGCGGAAACGATAGCCCTGTCCGCGCGATCGGACGGAAGCCTCGCGTTCGTATACCGATACACAGATACCCTCTTTGCGCAATCCCTGAGCCAGGCACAAGCCGCCGATGCCCGCTCCGGCGATTGCGACGTGAAGACGCTCTGCCATATTTCACTTCTGCTGCCAGGCGCGGCCGGGGGCGGCGTGCTCTCGCTTCGCGACTTCAGCCTTGGACGTTTCGAATTTGGCCAGCAGCCGCGCTAGCGTTCGCACTTCTTCGGCATCCCAATCCGCAACGAACAATGCAAACCGCGATAACCCGACTTCCGTCAGCCTCCTCATCTCCTCCCACCCCGGCTTGGTCAGTGAAATGAAACAGGATCGTCCGTCATCGGGATCGGCCTCGACTTCCACCTGGCCTGCATCCTGGAGCGCTCGAACCTGGCGCGTGATCGTAGACTGATGCACGCCCAGTTCATTGGCAATATCGGAGGGACGCACACGCCCCCGCGTGCCGATTGTCCGCAAGATCGATAGGGCGGCCGCAGGGCCATGGCGCTGCGCGCGCAAGACGCTGCCGACAAGCGCCATCAGCGCTGCTGCCATCTCCTCGACGTCTTTCCTATCCGGCTCCATAGCGGCAATATACACTAGTTGCTTGCTACAAGCAAATAGATTCTTAGGTTGACACGGAACAAATGGCCGAAACCCGGCGTTACTATGGGAGACCCTATATAAGGGAGTCAATCATAATGCCCTTAAGTTCGCCGGATCAGGAATGGAAAAAAGGAAGCGCGGAACTGCTGGTGTTGTCCTTACTCGAAGATCAGCCGCGACACGGATATGACATCTCAAAGCTGATCGAGATCCGGTCTGGCGGGGCGCTCCGGTTTCACGTCACCTCCCTTTATCCACTGCTCCACCGACTGGAGCAACAAGGCTGGATCGAGGGTCGCTGGGTGGAGAAAGCGGAGCAGCGAAGGCGGCGCTATTACAGCCTGACTCCGGAAGGTCGAAAGATTCTTCGTTCGCAGCAGAAGAGCTGGAAGGATTTCGTTTCAGCTATCAGCAGAGTTACTGGAATTGAGCATGCGTGATTTCAGAAGTATTGTTCGGGAGCGTATCGCTCCATTACATTTGCAGGCGGCTGCAGAGGCAAGTCTGGTTGAGGAGCTGACGCAGCATTTGGAGGACCGCTACCGGGAACTTCATAGCGGCGGCGCAACTGAGGAAGATGCGCAGCGGAAAGCCCTCGAGGAGCTGAACGACACGTATCCCTTGCGCAAGGAATTTCGGAAGAGCGATGCCATGCCGGCAAACGAAGCAGTTCCCGCCGGGGACGCAAGGTCTGGGAATCTCATCGACAATCTCTGGAGAGACCTTCGCTATGCGGCGCGCGCAATGCGAAAAAACCCGATCTTCGTTTTATTCGTGGTGTTGACGCTCGCCCTGGGAATCGGAGCGAACACGACCATCTTTACGATCATTAATACGCTGATACTGAATCCGCTCCCCGTGAAGGATTCCTCACACCTAGCAGGAGTGGCACGGACGGAGGCGAAGAGCACGTCGAAGTCGAAATCCTCTTTGCCGATGTCGTATCTGGATTTGAAGGACTACCAGGCCCGGAACGAAGTCTTCACTTCGCTTGCTGGCTATACTTCGCCGCGAACTTTGACCTTGCAGACAGGCGGCGCTTCGCAACGAATGTTCAGCGAGCTGGTAACCGGCAACTATTTTTCAACCTTGGGTCTTAAACCCGCCGTGGGCCGGTTCTTTTTGACGGAAGAAGATAGCACTCCAGGCGCGCACGCCGTCGCCGTTATGAACTATGCCACCTGGCAGGGTCGTTTTGGAGGAGAAAACGACATCGTCGGCAAAACGCTGCGGCTCAACAATATCGTCTTCACGGTGATCGGTGTGGCGCCGCCTCGGTTTCTTGGGGTGGATTTAGTATTTGGCCCCGATCTCTGGATTCCGGCGGCCATGGCGGAGCAGTTGCTGCCCGGCGAGATGGTCCATGCGCTGAGTGACCGGAGCCGGGCGGAGTTCCAGGCCGTCGGGCGACTGAAACCGGGAGTCAGTCAGACGCAGGCAAAAGCGAACATCGCAACCGTAGCTGCTGCGCTCGAGCGCGAGTACCCACAGGCGGACAAAGGGCATACTGCTACAGTCCGCTCCGTCAAAGACATTCTGTACGGCGACGGGTCGCTTCTATTTGGCAGCATGGCGCTGCTGGTGGTCGCGGGAATCGTTTTGCTGATTGCGTGCTCGAACGTGGCGAACCTGCTGCTGGCTCGCTCGGCCGCGAGGCAGCAGGAAATCGCGGTCCGCCTGGCAATAGGCGCGAGCCGCGGCAGGCTCGTTCGTCAACTCCTCACGGAAAGCGTTTCTCTCGGATTCATTAGCGGCGCCGCCGGAGCGGCGATTGGATACGCGGCGTTGCAGCTCCTATGGTCGTTTTTGCCGCCCGACGTTTCCTTCAATTTGATCGCTCCCAAGCTTGATGCGAGCGTGTTCATATTTACCGCGGCGGTGTCCCTGCTTGCTGGCTTCCTGTTCGGCACGGTTCCGGCCTTGCGGGCGTCGCGTGCCAGCGTTGCGGAAGCGCTGAAGGAAGAGGCCCGGACCGTGGGGCGCAGCCGGAGAAGGGTCACGATGGCCAACGCTTTGCTCACAGGCCAAGTCGCCTTTTCCTGTCTATCGCTGGTCATCGCAGCGCTGTTTCTGAGAAGCATCCAGCGTGCGTACGAGATTGATCCCGGTTTCCAGACGAAGCACCTCGCCGTATTCCTGACGAGTCCGGGACAGGCCGGGTACGGAAAGGCGCAAACCAAAGCCTTTTATAAAGAGGTTCGGGAGCGGGTGGCGCGATTGCCAGGGATTGAATCAGCGTCCTGGTCCCTCAACCTGCCGTTCTGGGGACGCATAGCCAGCGGCGTACAAGTCGAGGGCCGACAGCAGCGTTCGCAGGCAGATGTCATTACGACCGTGTTGAATACGGTCGATCTCAACTACTTTGAAACCGCTGGTATCGCCGTCGATAAGGGCCGCGAGTTTACCCAGGTCGATCAGGAGAATTCGACTCCCGTAGCCATCGTAAATGAAAAGATGGCGCACGATTACTGGCCGAACGGCGAAGCTTTAGGAAAGCGAATTCAATTACCCGGAGAAAAGGGACTTAGACAGATTGTCGGTATCGCCAGAACGGCAAATTACTCTACCCTGGGAGAACCGCCCCAGCGGTGCATCTACGTGCCACTTGAACAGAGCTATTTCGATGCCATGATTCTGTATGTGCGAAGCAAAGGAGATCCACAGCAGATTTTGATCCCGGTTCAGCGCGAGATGCGTGCGGTTGCGCCGCAGGTGCTTGCGAATGACATGCGAACGGGACAAAAGATCGTCAACGATGCTTTATTTACTCCGCGGATCGGTGTCGGGCTGCTCAGCGCGTTCGGCCTGCTTGCTTTAGGGTTGGCGAGCATCGGACTGTACGGAATCATGGCGTACTCGGTCAGCCAGCGGCAGCGAGAGATTGGCGTGCGTATGGCGCTAGGCGCGGCCCGGCAGAACATCCTGCGATTGATTCTCAAACGCGGCATGTCGCTGGTGCTGGCGGGCATAGTCATCGGCGTGGCGGTGGCCTTGGTTATAGGGCGTTTGTTGGCCCGCATGTTATATGGCGTGAGCGCGAGCGATCCCATCAGTGTGGTATCCGCGGTGATTGTACTGTTCGCGATTGCGCTGCTCGCCTGCTATCTTCCCGCACGCCGGGCTAGCCGCGTCGATCCGCTGGTAGCCCTGCGCGAAGGCTAACGGTTATTGATCTGTGCCGTGGCGGGGCGACAGATGCCGCCCTTATTTTGCGAGATTCCGGTTAGAGATTCTGCGCAGCAGCGCTAGACCTGCGCAACCGGCGCACAGTAGAACCAGCGAGGCCGGTTCGGGGACGTTGACTCCGTCCAGGTTTGGGCCTGCGTAAATCATGTAATCGGAATAGTGCTGATCTGGATAGACGAATCCCGGCGTGTTGTCTACGAAGCGGCCGGCATCGGGGCCGATCATAAACCTGGGATTGATCGTAAACCCGCAGATATCGTCATTCTCGGTGTAAGGGTCCGTGTCCCCGGTCGTTCCAGCCAGAAGGTACGTCGTACCGGCCGTTAACGTGACCGGCGTAATGGCTTCGTAGCGAAAAGAGCCGTTCAAGGGGTCGACCTTACCCGCAGATAAGGTTGCCGAGGCCAGCAGCGTCCCGGCGCCGTCGAAGAGCTTTACGGTGTGCTCATCCTGAAATCCGTTCAGGCAGTCATCGAACCAGCCCAGAGACGTCACCATAAAATTGTCTTTTACGGAAAACTGAAATCCAAGTGTGGCCGGTATATCGTTGCTATAGGTTTTATTTACCGTTTCAAACGTATACAGAGGGTCCGAAAAGACGGTCTGGGCCATCAAACATGAGGCCATAATAATAAAAAATCCTTTAATAAGCCGCATCAATAACTCTCCTTTCCTGAGCTTAATATCTAGAAATGGCTCCCGGCTATTACCCGAAACGGAATGATAGCTACAGGACCGGCCTTCTCCCAATTAAGGGCTAAGGCTTAAGACTGGAGGGATTACACCATTGTACGCCGAGCCAGGGCCCCAAATGCAAGGCAGCATGGTAGAGCAATCCAGTCAATAATTCGCGCCGGATTATTTGGCAACAATGCAAGTACAAGATTAATAACTGCCAGTATAAGAAACAAATTAGACCAATGTTTTCGCGACATAGGGAGCTTGATTCCAGGCTCGCCGCGAAATAGTTCGGTTGGCAAGAGAGTAACGGGTACCAATGGTTCTAAAACTGATTTTTAATTTGGTGCTCATAAACACGCGAGTTGAGCAGACACTCGAGCCCAATGGGCACATCCTGCAGATTTGATGGATTAAAGTGGCGGCAGATCGGGTTTGTTAGGCACGGATAATCGCAGAAGATTTAAGCCCTGATTGGGCCCAGGGCCCGGCGAAATTTCCTTGATTCCACGAAAAGCGTTCCTGACGGATGCGTTCCCTGCATCCTGGGCTACCATGGACAGTGTTGTGCGACGCCGACTGGTCTTCGCGGCCGCTGCGCTGATCTTCCTGATTCTGCTCGCCCTGCTAGTCTGGCAGGGATCGTTCAGCTTCTCCTTCGGTCCCTCCGACGTCCGGGAGACCATCGTTCTCTCGGCCGTTTCCACCGTCATTTTTCTGCTGACTGTGACCCTCGCCTTCATGCTGTTCCGGGCGGGCGTAAAGTTGTACATCGAACGGCAGCAGAACCGGCAAGGTTCGCGTCTCCGCTCAAAACTGCTGTTCGGCGCGCTCGCTCTTACCTTTGCACCCACACTGTTTTCGGCGCTTTTCAACTATACGGTGCTCAACCGCACCCTGGACAAATGGTTCACACGGCCGGCGCGCGGAATCGAGATGAACCTCCAGGATCTGGACGTCGCATATAGAAAGGAAGCGGAGGGGCGCGTTAAGGCGGAGGCGAACTGGATCAGCTTGTTGCCTGAAACGGTGCAGGTTGCCCGGACGGGGGAGGTGAAGTCGGCTTTCTTTAAAAGCATTGGCGAGAAGTATGGGATTCGCCAGGTGATTCTGGAGCGGTCCGGGGGCATCCCCATACTTCTGTATCAGGCATTTGGTAAACCAAGTGGACCCATGGTTCAGGCGACCGCCGATGTAAGAGACGGCGGCGAGAAGCTGGCGCATATCGCGGTGGTTTCCGCTATGGCCGCTGACCCGAGGCAGAAGGAAACCGCCATCCAGCGCTTTATCGATGAGCAGCAGCAGCTCGGCGGGAGGAAGAAGTTTTATCAGGACACCTACTTTCTCATGATCTGCCTGCTGACCCTCTTCGTCCTGTTTTTCGCGGCTTGGATCGCGCAGCTTCTGGCCCGGCACATTAGCATTCCCATCTCCGCGTTGCTTGGCGCGGCGCAGGAAATCCGGCGCGGCAATCTGTCCTACCGCGTCCGGGTGAGGGCAACCGATGAACTGGCCGCCCTGGTTCGCGCCTTCAACGAGATGACGAATGAGCTGGAGGCCAATTCCCGTGAACTGGAGGCGCGCCGCAGGTTCACTGAAGCTATTCTCGAAAGCATTCCCACGGGTGTCATCTCAGTTTCTGCCGACGAGCGGATCGAGCGTGTGAACCGTGCTCTTGCCGGGATCTTCTCGCAGGAGACGGTATTAGCAGCCAAGCGTCTGCCGGATCTCTTCGCGCCGGACGATTTAGCCGAAATACGGTACTTGCTCAAACGGGCGCGCCGGACAGGAGCAGCCGCTTGCCAGTTGGACATACAGCGGGTATCGTCGGTGCTTCACCTGGCGGTCACAGCAGCTTCGCTCGAGCAGCAGCGTGGATTCGTCATGGTTCTCGAAGACACGAGCGACATGCTGCGCGCGCAAAGAGCGACCGCCTGGCAGGAGGTAGCGCGCCGCGTGGCACACGAGATCAAGAATCCGCTCACGCCCATCTCGCTGTGCGCCGATCGGATCGCAAGGCATCTGCTGCGGCTGTCGCTGCCGCCCGAAACGCGAGCTGTTCTCGAGGAATGCACACAAACCATTCAGCAGGAAGTGCAGACGGTGAAATCGCTCGTCGATGAGTTCTCGCAATTCTCCCGCTTTCCCACTGCGCAGCCTGTTCCGGCCGATCTGAACGAGATCGTCGAGAGCGCGATGGCAGTATTCGCCGGGCGCCTGGAGGGAATCGCGGTAAGCGTGAACCTGGATCGAACCTTGCCGCCGATTATGGCAGACCGGGACCAGATGAAACGCGTAATCGTGAACCTGATCGACAACGCGGCGGAGGCGATGACCGAGAGTCCGCTGCGGCAGCTTACGGTCGCAACATCCCACCTTTCGGGCGGCCTCGTCGAGCTCTCCGTTGCGGATACGGGCTGTGGCATTTCAGTCGCTGACAAAGAGAAACTGTTTCTGCCCTATTTCTCGACCAAGGCGCGCGGGACCGGGCTTGGCTTAGCAATTGTAAGCCATATCGTTACAGAACATCAGGGGAGTGTGAGGGTGGAAGATAACACCCCGCAGGGAGCCCGGTTTGTGGTCGAGCTGAGTGCCCTACCGGGCCACGATTCAGGATTCCCCTTGGAGACGGACGAGACCGTTCCCGCTACTCTGAAAGTTTAAGTCCGTCCTTATGCTCGTTCGTGGACCCAAAGTGCTCATTGTCGACGATGAAGCGAATATCCGTCAGTCTTTGCGAGGCGTTTTGGGAGATGAGGCTTACGACTGCATCGCGGTGGAAAGCGGCGAAGCCTGCCTGGAAGCCCTCGCGCGCGAAGCCTGCGATGTAGTTCTGCTGGACATCTGGTTGCCAGGGATAGACGGCCTCGAAACCCTGGCCCGCATTCAGGAGATACCTACCGGCACACGCCCCGCGGTAATCATGATTTCGGGTCACGGAAACATCGAAACAGCGGTGAAGGCGACCAAGCTGGGCGCATTCGATTTCGTCGAGAAGCCGCTGACCATTGAGAAGGTCAGCGTGGTCTTGAAGAATGCGGTTCGCCAGCGGCACATGGAACTGGAACTCCAGAGTCTGCGAGAGGATACCGTCTGGCCGGAACTTATCGGCGAAAGCATTCCTCTGAAAGCGCTCCGGCAGCAACTCAAGCTGATGGCGGGAACGAACGGCCGGGTGCTGATCTATGGAGAGAGCGGTACCGGCAAAGAACTGGTGGCGCGGGCCATTCACCGATCAAGCCAGCGTGCTAACGGGCCATTTGTCGAGGTGAACTGCGCCGCAATACCGGAAGACCTCATCGAGAGCGAACTCTTCGGGCACCGGCGGACAAGTCTCGACGGCACGCTCGACCATAAAATCGGCAAGCTGCAGAAAGCGCATGGGGGCACATTTTTCCTGGATGAAGTCGGCGACATGAGCCTCAAGACGCAAGCCAAGGTTCTGCGCGCACTCGACGAGCACCGCTTCGAACCGGTAGGGGCGCCGCAATCCATTCAGGTGGACGCGCGAGTGATTGCAGCAACCAACAAGAACCTGGAGAAGGAGATTGAGCGAGGAAACTTTCGCGAAGACCTGTTCTATCGGCTCAACGTAATTCCATTCACAGTACCTCCCCTTAGGGAGAGGGCTGAAGACATTCCGCTGCTGGCCAACCATTTTCTGCGTGAGTTCTATCTGGCATATGGCAGGAAGCCGAAGGAACTCAGCGACGACGCGGTGGACGCGTTGATGAATTATTATTGGCCCGGCAATGTGCGTGAGCTGCGAAATCTCATGGAGCGCGTCGTTATTCTGCATTCGCAGCGGCGGATCGAAGCGCGGCACCTTTCTCTTGATTCCTCGCGCCGCGGCCAGCCGTCCAAACCCCAGGAAGCGTTTGGAAGCCTGCAAGAGGTGAAGGAAGCAGCCGAACGGGACTACATTCTCCGCAAGTTGGAAGAGACCAGCGGCAACGTGACGCGCGCCTCGGAGTTGCTGGGCCTCGACCGCAGTAACTTCTACCGCAAAATGAGGGCGCTCGGCATAGCTCCCAAAGATTGAGGAGGGCAGTTTTGCCGGCATGAATTACCTGGTCACAGGAGCAACCGGCTTTATCGGCGGCAAGCTGGTACGTGCGCTCCTGTCGGCTGGCCATAGAGTGAACTATCTCGGACGCAAGCGTGGCAAAGCATTGGATTCGCGCGCCGCGTTCCACTGCTGGAATCCGGGAGAGCAGCCTCCGCTGAACAGCGTTCCGCGCCTCGACGCTGTGGTTCACCTGGCCGGCGAGCCCATCGCCCAGCGCTGGACCGAGGAGGCGAAAAAGCGCATCTACGAAAGCAGAATCGTCGGCACCCGGAACCTTGTATCGGCGATTGGCGAGTTGAGGCACAAACCCGCGGTGCTGGTGTGCGCGTCCGCGATCGGCTATTACGGGGATCGGGGCGACGAAATTCTGACCGAGCACAGCTTGCCCGGCAACGGCTTTCTCGCCGAACTCTGTAAGCAATGGGAGCAGGAGGCCCGCCAGGCGCAGGACGTTGGTCTTCGTGTGGCATCGATCCGGATTGCAACCGTGCTCGGACGCGAAGGCGGCGCGCTGGCGAAGATGCTGCCGCCATTCAAGCTGGGCCTGGGCGGAAAATTCGGCGAGGGCCGTCAATGGATGTCCTGGGTTCATATCGACGACCTGGTGCGGCTATTCATCTTTGCTTCGGAGAACAACGTCGTTGAGGGCTCGTTCAACGGCGCAAGCCCGGGTCCGGTGACGAACGCCGAGTTCACGCAGGTGCTTTCCGGCGTGCTGCGTCGGCCCGCGCCCTGGACCGTTCCAAAATTTGCATTGAAGGTTGCGCTGGGCGAACTGGCAAATGCGCTGTTCGACAGCGCGCGAGTCATGCCGGCCGTTACGGAGCAGACTGGGTTCCGGTTCGAGTACCGGGATCTGCGCGACGCGCTGGAAGATTGCCTGAAATGAGAGCGGCAACCACTCGGCAATTGATCGTGCGTCCCGACGATTCAGGACGCGGCCTGAGAGTCCACGCCACTTGCACTTCGAGACAATCTGACACTACACACCGTGGCGCGGCGACTCGTCGCTGCCGTGCAGGCACTTATGCCGGCGTTTTGGCTTAGCCGTAACATGGATGCATTAGGCTTATGCGGCTCCCTCTGCTCCTCGGCGTGGCTTTGCTGCTACTAAACGTAGCCGCCCGCTCAGGCGATGCGGCTTGTCTTGTTACGCTTCCTCCCAGTCCTCCGTTTGTTCCGCCCCCTCCCTATGACGGACTTGGAGCGCCGGAAGGCGGCTTTTGGTATGGGACCGACGTCCTTTGGACACAGCTTGATGCCGCTGGCGTCTGGCACATGAAAGACAACGTCGACAAACACGGCGGTTACGTTACTAAGCTGGTCTTCTGGACAAGAGCATTCGATTGGCGAAAAGAGTTTCAGCCGGAACTGATTTTAACTGCCCAACGCCTTGATAGTGATGCTCCATCCGTTGCCGTCGCTCACGCAAATGCCGTATTCATCGCACACAAGCCCGCGATCATGACTGGCATTCGTATCCCGACTTCCGGCTGCTGGGAAGTGACGGCTTATTACGGAGAACGTAGGCTGGTTTTTGTCGTCTCAGTCGAACCGTAAGTGCCGTAGGCGAGGTAGTGAACGCAGCCCGAGGTCGCCCTGAACCGGACTCCATAGGGCTGATCGTGTTCGGAGCAGTCGTGAGTGTCTCTGCGTATGGCGAGCGTGTCACGCGCAAAAACTGAAAGATATGTATACTCGTACGTGAAACCGGTCTGCGTAATCGCTACCGTGCAGGTGCGCTGCTATGAGCATCGAGATCAAACGCTGCTTCTTTTGAAGCGATATCAAAGCGGAGGCCGTGAGCCTTAAGAATGCGCTCGAACGTGAGCTCGATGTTCCAGTTCGGTTGCGTGCCGGCGCCCCTGGCGCTCTTGATGTTTACGTCAACAGCGAGCAAGTCTTCTCCAAGAAACGGACCGGGCGTTTGCCGCTGGCTGCCGAACTTATCGAACTGATTCGCAATAAGCTTCCAACTCGATAAGGCAAATCTTCAACCACTGTCGTCGACACGCCGGCTTGCGGCATCGTACATCAGTGCTTGCGCCGCAGCAGGCAACCCAGAAAAACGATACTCAGTACCCCAAGCCCCCACGTGCCCGGTTCGGGCACAGCCGGTGTAAACGCCAGGAATTTTCCACCGTTTCCGAAGCTATCCACGAGAACCCCGTTAGCACCGCTCACGTCGAACCGATATATCGCGCTGGTCGCGGCAAGGTAAAGAAGGCCGTTCGGGCCGAATGCAACGTCTGCTGGTGATCCGGCGAACGCGCCATTGGGGATGACTATAGAAGCAGGTCCTCCACCCGCCGGAATCTTCAGCACATTATCCGAGATGCGCTGTGCCAGGAAGAGATCGCCCGCCGCATTGAACGCAACTCCGACCGGGTTATCAAAGAAACCGGTGGAGATCGATGTCCCTGTGATTGCATCGAAATGAAAGAGATGGCCTGCAATATCTGTGACGGCAAGATCCGGTCCGAAGGTAAGGTATTGCGGTCCGCCAAGCGGCGTCATATTGCCGGAGGTAAAACTCGGGCTGACGACCAGACCGGAAGTTTTATCTATGCGTGCGATGTTGGAGGTAGCGCCAGCGCTCGCAAGGAAGAGGTCGCCGGCTGTGCCGAAAGCTAGTCCCAGAGGCGTGTCTACACTTGATCCACTCGCAAACACACCAAGAAAAAGCCCCCCCGCGGCGAACTTCAGAATATCGTCGTTCGCGAAATCGGAGACGTAGAGGTCTCCGGCTGGAGAAACAGCTACGCCTCTCGCATCGGTTAATCCTCCCGTTCCCGGCGCGACAAGTGTGCCAAGAGAAACACCGTCGTTCGTGTAGTGCTGGACACCTAGGGTTCCTCTGCTTACAATCAGGTCGGCAAACATCGGGCTGGCCAGCATGCCGGCAATAAGGGCGGCGATTCCGTTCATGGGAGCCTCCTGCAGGTCCCTTGATTCTATTCCAAAAATCGCTTCGTTTTGGGGGGCGGTGAGGCCCCCGCCCTCCAGAATCTACCGAAGATCAGCCTACACTCCTAGATGCATTGCACGGACGTGTGTGAAGTTTAAGACGTCGATTTTGTCACGTGCGAGCATCAGGTACAGATCCAAATCGTCCGTCAGGACGGTGCACTTGTGCTCGCGCGCAACCGTTGCAATTCCTGCATCGGCGAGCCCGAGACTCTGATACAGCGGATCCTCAGCGGCACGGGCACTCGGGATCTCCGCTTCAGGACCACCGGCCTTTCAGTGCCGGCGAGATCGGTCAAGTTGCTGACCTCGGCGAGAACATGAGGTGTCGTATAGCGCACTCCCCAATTCCCTAAAACGCGGAGCAGCAGGTCGAAATCTTCGGCGGTATACCGACGTGTTCTCTTGAAGGTTTCAATCCGATCGCGATTTACGGAGCCAACAGCAAACAGCACGAGGAGATTGGTATCAATCAATAAACCGCGGTCACATACTGATCCGAAGCTCATCGCGATGCAACTTCGCGAAGCTTCATTGCAATGAACTCACCGGTTTCTGCATCGACGAGAAAGCGCTTATACTCCACCGGACTCGCGGATAGATGTGCCAGGGGTGGCAGGAGACGCATATCTCGCGGGACGCTGAGCGTGATGCTCCATACGTCGCGGCCGTGATAGGACTCTCTCTCTATCTCCTCCAAATTGGATGAGGGCTGGTTGAGCATTTCCGCTGCACTTGCTTTGGCTATCTGGACCGCCTGTTTGACATCGATCATGACGCGTTCACGGACGCCTCTATCGTCCCACGAAGATCGATTCTCATGCTATCCTGATACCGAATATGGCAATCCCGAATGTAAAGCGCTTTCGGCCATTTTGCCCGACCTGTAACGAGAATTTCACCATTATGGCGGTGTTGCCTAAGGACGCCGACGTAGACGCGTATCTAAAGGATGCCGTCGCGCGTCATGACCACAAGGCCTACCAGGAAGCCAAACAGCAGCACTTCAAGATTCGCGTCGGTCAGCAAAAGCAGAAGAAACTCAAGTAATTCTTTTTAAATTCAAGTTCACGAGCCCGCAGTCTTCTCAGGAGGCCTGCGGGCTTGTATTATTCGGAGAGCTCGCGAGGCGGCAAACGCCACATCCGGGTCCATATCTTTCGTAAGCCCGTTCAATATTGGGACGGCATCGTCGGCCTGGCTCTTTCCAAACACAGAACACAGCGCGATCTTCTGCTCTTTTGTTGTTTCCGGCAGCAGCTTTACCAGCGAGTCACGCACGTCTTTGCGACGAGCCAGCTCAACTAGGTAAGCGTTCGCGGCGTAAGCTCGACTCCCGGAGTTCAGGGTTTCGACGAGGTACGGAAGCGGGCTGAACTCCGATGTATCCACTTTGCCTTCGTTAACCAGTGCGAAAGCGGCGGCCAGATGAATTCGCCAGTCCGCATCCTTTTCGTTGTATGCCGCTTCGAGCGCCGGATAATCTTCGGGTTCGCGAATCCGGCCTAAGCCCTCTAGTGCTGCCGCTCTCAGTCCCGCATCGTCATTTTGTGCGTACTTTTGAAAAGTCCCGCGATCATCGGGAATGGCCAGCATCGCCAGTGCTTCCAAGGCGGCCCGGCGAATTCGCGTGTCACGCGCGTGGGTCAGGGCCGATCGCACATCTGGAGCCGATGGCAGACTGCGTAGAACACCAATTGTCTCGAGCGCGGTTACCTGGATGCGCTCGTCCAGATCGCGCGCCAGAAAACCGATCCCTGGACCAGCCGAAGTGTCGTGAATTTTCTGCAGGGCAACCAGGCACTCGAAGATCAGCTCACTGTCTTTGGAGTGCGAAGCCTGAACAAGGGCTGGAACGGCGGGCCCGGCGCGCAGGATGCCGGCAGCGCGCGCCGCATTCGCTTTTGCGTCTAGGCCGGCGCCGCCGCGGATTTCGTCTCCAAGAGCTTGCGCCACGTCAGGACGAATCGTCAGATCGGCGTCAACCACTTGGTAATTGCGAGATGAGAAAAACGACTTCACCTGCCTCACGCCGCGCGTCGCGGAGCCGGTCAGCCCGGACTTCGCAACATATCCGGGCAGATAAGCGTTCACGATCCCATCCGTTGCCCGGATCTGCGCTTCCGCGTCATGATCGCGGGTGGCTTCGACCAGCGCATCGAGACTGTGAACGGTATCGATGCGAACGATTGCCTTTATCGCCTCGATCCGAACGTCGCGACTGGGATCTTTCAGGTATTGGGCAATGGTCGGAATAACCGTATAGTCTCGTTTGCCGAGGTTACGAATTGTGTCAATCCGCTGATTCGCGTCAACGCTTGTCTCGTCGCTTTGACCGGAAGCGGCAAAGCTTGCCAACAGGGCGCACGCCATCAGCCGCGAGAGATGCTGGACCATATCTGAACCTAACGTATCAACCGCTACCGCGCGACTTCAACCGTGATTTTGTGTGAAATCAATCCTGCCTCGTAGCCGAGATCGAAAAGCTTTTGTGCCGCGCGAGGGACCACCTCACTGCCATCCAGCGTGTGGTGGTTGACGTACATGCCGACAAATTGATCGGCCAGAGCGGGGTCGAGATCGCGAGCAAACTGCATGGCGTAGTTGAGCGCTTCCTCGCGATGGTCCAAAGCATATTGAATGCTCTCCCGCACCAGGCGCGAACATTCGGCCTGTACGTCGCGAGGCAGGTTGCGGCGAAGTGCATTCGCTCCTAGCGGCAAAGGCAGGGAGTATCGCGATTTGAACCATTTACCCAGATCGACAATACAGTGCAGACCGCCATGCCCGTACGTGAGTTGGCCCTCGTGGATAATAAGGCCGGCATCCACCTCGCGTTCCTTGACTGCGCCGAGAATCTTGTCGAAAGGCATCGTGACCGCTTCGAAATCGGGTTGAAACAGCTTCAGCGTCAGGAATGCCGTTGTAAGCGTGCCCGGAATTGCGATTCGCTTCCCCTTTAGTTGTTCAGGAGTCATCCGTCTCGGACTGACTACCATTGGCCCGTAGCCGTCACCGACGCTCGACCCGCTTGCCATCAGGACATATTTATCCGCAACGTACGGATAGGCGTGATAGGAGATCGCCGTGAGTTCATATAGCCCGTCGGTTGCCTTGCGGTTAAGCGTTTCGATGTCTTCGAGCACGTGCCGAAAACGAAGAGTTCGCGAGCGCACTTTCCTGGTCGCCAGCCCATAGAACATGAAGGCATCATCGGAGTCGGGACTATGGGCGCAGACAATTTCCAGTACCGAAGAGGAACTCATACGCGCATCGCTGGCAAGAGCAACCTCAGTGTAACAGGAGGCTTACGGTACGCTGCCGCCGCGCGCGGCAAGCAGTTGGGGCTTCAGCGCAGCCAGGTCGGCTTCGAGCGCCAGCAGCAACGTGCCGCACAGTGTGGCGTTTTCTTCAGCCGCGGCGGTTTCCAGTTCCTGCGCACGAGTACGGGCGCAAGGAGCATGCAGGCTGCCGAACGAGCCCTTTATCGTGTGCGCCAGCGTCCGGAGCCGTGAATACTCGCCTAGCCTAAGTGCATCCTGCATAGCCGGCACTTGTTGGCTGCTCTCCGACAGAAATAGATCGATGATCTCCGCCGCCAGCTCAGGGTCATGGCCAACCTGCTCTTGAAATTCTTCGAGATCGAAAACCGCTAGCCCCTCCGTGTGAGTTTCCCAAGCCTCCCCGCCGCTTACCGCCTCGGCGAACGCGGCTGGCTCGAAGGGTTCGGTGAGATAGAGCGTAGGAATGTGAAATCTTTGCCGCAGTTGCTCGAAACCGCTCTCCCCAACCGACGGACCCAGTAGAACGGCATCGAACTTCTGCAGAGATAGCGCCTCGGACGCCTCGTCCAGGCCATGGGCCGGAAGCGCCAAGTGGCTAGCGCTCGTCAGCATCGAGCAGATCTGCTCGGATTTCTCGCGATCGCGATCAACAACCAAAACACGCAAACTGTTCATGTACACCAAACCGGAAATCACTCCTTCCGGAGCAACTTCCGTAACAAATCTCCCACTTCTCCTTATGTATGTTGTATACTCTCGATTTAGTGGGGGTGTGTCTTTCCTAGTCTCACGACTCACACCAGTATTAATAACTCGCACCGGCGGCTGAATCAGCTGCTGTTGGTTGGGGAGCGTTGTTCGGGCACATTATTTAACTTAGCCTTTCCTGACGATTGCAGGCTCTGTGAGCAGCCCCTGACCAACGTTTCCCGCATCCCCGTCTGTCCCGCCTGCCTGTCCCTTCCCAAGCCCATTGACGCAGAATTCTTCTGCAAGGCGTGCCACACGCCCTTCGTGGATAACTATCCGCTGGATGAGCATGATCTCTGTACCATCTGCCGGGAGAGCCTGGTCAATTTTGACACGGCCTACTCTTTCGGCAGTTACGAAGGTCCCCTCCGGAACTTAATCCACCTCTTCAAATATGCGAAGGTAGAAAGCCTGGCTGGACCTCTCAGCCGGTTGGTGATCCAGGCGCTGCCGCTCGATCAGAATTTCGATTTGATCATCGCGATGCCCATGCACTGGCGGAAGCAGTGGGAGCGAGGCTTCAATCAGGCAGAGTTGCTTGCACGGCCCGTTGCCAGGCGATATGGCCTGAAATTATCCAACAATTTACGTCGAAAGCGTTATACGACGGCACAAGCCGGACTGAGCGAACTTGAGCGGCGCGAGAATCTGAGAGGTTCGTTTATGGTTAAGCGCCCGGAACAGATCGCAGGCCGGCGTATCCTGCTGATCGACGACGTCTTTACGACGGGAGCGACATTGCGCGCTGCAGCCGCCACACTCAAAGGAGCTGGCGCAGCGCAGGTCTCCGCCCTGACGCTGGCGAGAGTCGACCGGCGCGGGTTTGAGAAGGATTTGGTTTCACCCGCCGGGCGGCGTAGGGTGATGCCCGCTGGAATCGGGGTGAATTAGCGGTAAAGTCTAACGGCGGCGCTGTCCAAACGGCGCTTGTCGAAATGCGGAGCGTGTCTGATGGCGAGTCTCGACCGACTTCATAGGCCTGTTCTCGTGCTGAACGCCAGCTACGAGCCGATTAATATCTGCGCGGCCCGGCGTGCGCTGGTTCTGATCCTGAAGGGAGTAGCGTCTGCAGAAGAACTGGCGCCGTCCCAAGTCCATTCCGCAAAACGAATTTTGCACGTTCCCTCAGTGATTCGTCTCCTCGAGTATCGCCGTATTCCTCACCAGACCCGCGCCTTATCTCGCAAGAATATTCTGATGCGCGACCGCTATACCTGTCAGTATTGCCATAAAACGCTGCCTTCGGGCGAAATGACATTGGACCATGTGATTCCCCGCTCCCGCGCGGGCGAAACCACGTGGGAAAATCTGGTCGCCTGCTGCCACAAATGCAATAACCGGAAGGGGAATCGCACCCCGGAAGAAGCCGGCATGAAGCTGCTTCGCCCGCCGCGCCCGTTTAGCCTTCACACCAGCCGGCACCTGATGCGCCTGCTCGGACGCAGCGATGACCAGTGGCGGAAATACCTTTTCTATTCAGATTAGAGTGGCCAAATGCGGCCGGCGCTGACCAGCGGTAATCAGTGCCTGGTTCCCGCCCGTGCGGCGCGAAGTGCGCCCAGCACGACAAGCACCAGTGAGACCGCCACCAGGGCGCTCGTCGGCGGCTCCGGCACGGCTCCGGCCGCTATTGGTGTAGCCCTAAAGGAGAACAGCCGGAATGCGGCGTCTTCATAAGTTCCAACAATCTCGCCCGCATCGTTGACCCCGAAGACGTGCGTGATGCTCACACCTGGAAACGTGAGAATACTGAAAACGCCGTTGTCATCGAGGAAACCCTGGGTTCCCTCTTTGCTCTCAAAGTACCCGACAATCTGGCCGGAGCTGTTTATCCGGGTAGCGTGGGAGTCGCCAGTGGCACCCGGAATCTGAATGGCCGTGTATACGCCATCTTTGTAAACGTAAGCGTGTTGCCCGCCTGCGCTGTCAGTATATGTCCCGACGATCGCGCCGTGATCGTTGATTCCTGACGCCTCCGTTCCGCTTGAACCCGGATAAAAGAGGGTCGTGAACTTGCCTGCATCGTCTAAGAACCCGCTTGTCACCCCACCGGTGACCGAGTCTCCCACAATCTGGCCAAGATTGTTGATTCCGTTTGCCTCGGGCGTGGAGTCTGCTCCTGGTACAAGCACAGGATGTAGCGCGCCTACTACTCCCGCCAATGCGTTGTGCCCCGGGCGCATGCCGCCAAAGTACGTTCCGACGAACTGGGTCTTATTATTAATGCCGAACAGTTCAGTTCCGCTCGACCCGGACCTGAAAATCGTAGTTACCACGTCTCCGCTGAGAATAAACCCCTTTGACACTTCGCCCGCTCCTCCGAACCCGACAATCTGGCCGGCATTATTGATGCCTCTGGCCTCAGGTCCGGCGAAGCCCGGAACGCTGATCGTGGTGTAATCGAAGGTCGTGGAGCTTGCCGGAACAGACAGGATAAAAAGCGTCGTCAGAAGCCCTTCCGAAACACGGAGACGCGGCATTTTGAGATTCCTCCGAAAGCGTCAAGTACTGATAGTTTCGCTCAGTATTTCTCAACGGAGTCTAGCCTTTGGTACCATTCGGGCTCGATAATAGTACGAAATAGACACGTCGGGCTGGCAGCCTTACCGGCAAGCCCGTCGCCTTACCGGCTTGGAAATTGTTTTTCGCTTCTAACGGACCTCAGGTCCAGCCATCGACGACGTACAGACGCGACAAATCCCAGGCCGGTGAGTATGCATATGCTCCGAGATCCGGTACCGCAACCACATTCGCAAGCCCAATGAAGCCCGTAACTTCCTTCGGGCCAAGCGACTTCCACAGCGCGGTTTCGCCCGTCTCCAGGTTTGTCCGGAGGACCTCGCCTGAACCGGAAGACGTTAACGCATACAGGCAGTGCCCGTCCGGACTCCACGTTACCGGAAGCGAAGCCGAACGAGGGAGTTTCTCCAGAAGCTTTTGGCTCCCCAGGTCGAGTGCGAGGGACTCTCCGTTCGTGGTCAACCCTGCCATCCGCAGCCCATCGCGCGATACTGCGACGTGGTCCATGTAGGGGATGCCATCCAGTTTGACCGGATTGCCGCCGTCCATGGCTTGAGTGGCAACCATAGCAGGCGATCCGGGATATGAGCCGCCTACAATGAGCTTCTTTCCGTCGCGGCCGGCGAATCTCGCCCACTGATAAAGGAAGCCTTCGCCCGAAATCCTTTTCGGTTGCCCGGAACCAATAGGTACCAGAGTGAGGACGCCTCGGTCCTCCGGATCAATCATTAGAACCGATTTCTTGTCGGGCGACAGCGCGACTCCGCGGCCGGCACCGACGCGCATCGATTCACGCGTTTGCTGGTTGTACACGAACGCGGTGTAGTGCTGCCCGCCACCGGCGCCGCCTTCGGTAAAAAGGACCAGTTTCCCATCGCTTGAAATGTCCTCGACAAGGGAGAAATCAAATTTGGAAAGATCAGTTTCCGTCGGGCTGCCCGGAAGCGCAGCCATCATCGTCACCCTGTAATCGTCGAGCGAGACCAGAGCGCGCCCCGCGCTGGAAACGTCCAGAATGCGCAAGGCGAGCGGTGAATTTGAAATCTGCCGCAACCTTCCGTTCTCGGAAACGGAATACAGGTTCTTGGGGCCGCTGGCCTTGCTTGCGGTAAACCAGATCTCGTCGCCCGAAGGCGACCAGGCAAGTCCGTCGATGGAACCCCATTCCCCGGTCATCAGGCGCGACGTGCCGTTCAGGCGGGCAATCCGCACGTGTCCGCCATCGTCGTCGCTCACCGGATGTTCGAGAAACGCGACGATGGTGCCGCACGGCGCCACACGAACTGAGCTGATCCAGCCCGTTGATTGATAAATCGCGTGACCCGCAGGAAATTCAATGGTGGATGCGCTTCCATTCTGCCGCACGATGGCAAGCTTCCGGCCGCTTCGGTCGAAATCCGCCTCCCGGGCCTCTTTCGCGATCACGCGGGAATCGCCGCCCGCTGCTGAAACAAGCGAAAGGGCGCTGGCCGGATCGGCGCGCAGGGAATTCCTCGAAGTGAACAGCAGGTCGCCGCGCGAAGAAACCGCCTCGAGCGTGCCCGGAACGAAGGGCAGAGCCCGCGAACTCGTATCCTTAAGGTCCAGCAGGTACGTAATCCGCTCTCCCGGCTTCCATTTCGCCGTGTAAAGAATCTTCCCCTGTTCCGGTGAGAACCTGGCAGTGACGATTTTGCCGGAACGAAATGTCAGTTGATGGAATTTCGGCTGTGGCCGAGTTGTGTCCCCTTTCGAGCGTAGAAAACCAAAGGTGAAGAGCGACGCCGCAGCTACCACCGCTACACTCGCCACTCGCAAGGACTTCAAGAATCCCTGGCGTGCGGTTCCCGCAGACACACTCTTCACAGGGAGAGCAGGCGATGAATCCGCCGCTTGCGCCAATGCTTGTGTGACGGGCGCGGGCGCCAATGGTGCATACGCCGCCACAATGGAATCCGGCTCGTCCGCAACTTCAACAGGCGAGAGAAAACGGTATCCAAGCCGCGGCAGCGTCTCGATATAGCGCGGCGAATCTGCTGAATCGCCCAAAGCCACGCGCAGCCGGTTGATGGCGGTGTTCAAGCCGCTCTCGAAATCGACATACGTCTCCGGCCACAGCCGGTTGCACAGCTCCTCGCGCGTTACGAGCTCGCCCGGCCGCGCAAGCAGTAGCTCGAGAATCTGCAGAGGCTTCGCCTGCAAGCGAAGACGAATCCCGCGCTTCGATAACTCCCCAGTCTCCGTTCTCAGCTCGAACGAACCAAATCTGTAAATCCGCCTCGGTAGAGTCCGGCTATGCAGCGATACTCCTGCTCCTCCGCTGGTTGAGCCCAGGTCTCCCGAACCTGACACCACACCCATATTCGCCTGCCTTTGTTGAAGCTTACCTGCAACCCAGCAGCCATGCTTCCGCCGTTGGGAAATACCGCGCTAGATCTGATGCAGAGCTACCCTCGGATGATGCAGCCTGAAGCGAGCTGTCTGATTGTGGAACCAGTGTGTCTCGAAACGAGACGGCTCACGTGTCAACTCGATGGGCGTGAAGGGAGGAACGCGCTGGGCGCTGAGCGGCCGGATTTATTTTCAATTGCGCTTCGCACTTGGATCCGCAATGCCCGAACCTCCGCCTCTTCCGCCTCAGCAAAACGCTGCTGGTGCCGCAAAACGGCAGCGTACTCGTTCAGCCACTGGGATAAGGTCGGGCGTTCGTGCGTATCTGCCTTCTCGAAGATCGGAATCGCGGCACGATATGACTGTTCCGCCTGGTTAAAGTCCTTGCTATGAGAATACACCACGCCTAGGTTGTGCAGTGTTCTCGCTACCTCAACGCTCTGAGGGCCCAGGTGCTTCTCCTGGATGGCTTCGGCACGCCGGTAAAGTTCAATCGCTGTGCCGTCGTGTTTCTGAAAATAAGCCTGCGCCGCGATGTTGCTTAAATCCGTTGCAATTTGCGGATGGTCGGCGCCGTAACGGGCGGTATCGATTTCGAGCGCTTGCTCATAACCGGAGCGAGCCTGCTTATGATGTCCTTGCTTGCTCTGAATTTCCGCAATATTGGAAATCGTCGCGGCATATTTTGGACTGCTCGGTCCCAGAGTCTTCAGCCAGATGGCCGAAGCCTTTTCGTAAAGACCCGCCGCCCGGTGAAAATCGTCTTCACTCGCGGCAATCAAGCCCAAAGTGTTCAACAAGGTAGCGCAAAGCGGATGCTCCGGCCCCAGTTCCTGCTCCGCGAGCTTCAGGCCTTGCTCCGCATCGTGTTCCGCGGCGCTGGCCCGCCCTGTTCTGCGCTCGAGCACCGCTATGTTATTCAGAGTCTCGATACTCTCGGCATCCATCCTCGCCTTGAGTTTCATCCGCATCGCGAGCGATTGCCGGAAGGCGTTCTCCGCTTCAGTGAGCCGCCCCAGCTGAAAACACGTAAGTCCCAAGTTATTGAAGGTCACAGCTTTGTCCAGCGTTGGCCCAGCCTCGAGCGCATCCTGGATCTGCATGGCCTGCGCGTTTTGCTCCAGAGCCTCCGAAAAGCGGCCTGTCTCGTAGCTCAGCAGCGCCGAATTGATAAGCGCAAGCGCGAACGGCTTGTTGTGATCTCCCGACGACTTACGAATCAAGGAGAACGCGCGTCCGTAGAGATCCCTGGCTTCGCTGTACCGGCCCTGGTTTTGAAGGCTTAGCGCCAAATTACTGCTTAGCTGACCGGCTATCGGCTGGTCCAGCGCGTTGGTTTTCTCCAGGATGGCATATGACTCGCGCAGTAGAGTTTCAGAGTCTTTATACCGGCCGCGCCTCTCGGCGATTGCTCCTAAGTTATTCAGCGAAACCGCCATTTCGCCTTCAAGCGGTTGCGGCAAGCGCTGATTAATCTCGATCGCTCGCCGGTAGTTCAGTTCGGCGGCATCGAGATCGAGAGCGGCCTGCTTTACTTCCCCCAACCTATTAAGCTTCGATACTGCGGCTGCGCCGTTGGGCATGGGTTCACAGGCCAAAGCCGATTCCGGCAACTGACGCGCCCGCTGGCGATCATCCGCAGAAATCGCTCCCGCAACTTGCTGATGTAAGTCAGGGTCGGAAGGACATGGGCCAGCGGAATTGAATGCGAGCGCAGCGCTCGATCCGTAGAACCAAACGCAGGAAAGCGCAAAAACGGAAGGTCGAGGAGTCGCGCGGCGGCCGAACAAGGCTGATCACTGTCCTTGCGCCGAAGCTAGCGCCACACGCGAAGAGAGTACAGTAGATTACGGCTAAGTTTTGCATAACCTATTAAATGGCTGTCACTCTAGGAAATAGGTTGAGCCGTCAGGTGCAAGTTTGGAATCTAAATTCACAAAAAATTGATAACTTTCATCGAACTAAACACCATCTAAAACGTCTAGCGTGGCAATCGGTTCTGTTCGCATGGACAGAGACACAGAAACCCTCGAGGGCGTACCACTTTCGACCGAAGTGGTTCGCTTCGGCGCGTTTGCGCTCAATCTCCACACTGGGGAATTGCGAAAGCACGGAGTGCGTGTCCGCTTGCAAGGCAAGCCATTTCAAATTCTTCGCGCCTTGCTGGAACGGCCGGGTCACGTTGTAACTCGGGAAGAACTACGCGAACGGCTCTGGTCTTCCGATACATTTGTCGATTTCGAAAGCGGATTGAACACAGCCATGAATCGGTTGCGCATCACGCTGGGTGACTCCGCCGAAAATCCAATGTATGTGGAGACCATCGCGCGATTGGGCTACCGGTTTATCGCGCCAGCAGAACATGCTCAGCTACCGGTCACCAACCCTCAGAACGGTCCTGGAAGCTCTTTGGGTATAGCGCCCGCAGAGCAAACGGTACTTCCCAAGCCCGCTCGCTTGTCCGACCGTATTCTCTATTACGCAAAAACATATTGGCCGGCAATTGTTTCCGTGCCATTGCTGCTTGCAACTGGAATAGCAGCCTTCCAAACCTTCCATTCGCGAGAGCCCGAGTTGTCTTTTCAACAAGTGACGTTCCGGAAGGGTTTCGCAACCGGAGCGAGATTCATGCCGGATGGCAAGAGCATCGTCTACAGCGCTCGTTGGAATGATGCCCCGAGCCGGTTGTTTCGAACCGACGGAGCGGGTGAGCAGCCTCTGGGGCTGGGTCTCCAGGAAGCCTGGCTCGCGGGTTTTCCCTCGAGGGGTGAAGTCGGATTCTTCACTATGAGCGGCACGCCTCACAAGAGTCTTCTTGAAGCTGAGCCATCTACCGGCGGAGCGCCGCGCGTCATCTCAGACCACGCGAAGGAAGCCGATTGGGCAAGAAACGGGCAGGCAGCCATCATCGCAACAGATGATTCCTACTACTCCATACAATACCCACCCGGTTACATCATCTATCGTTCGACAGCACGCCTGAGCGACCTGCGTATTTCTCCCAGGGGGGATCGGATCGCATTTGCTGAACATCCCGTGGCTTTGGACGATGGCGGACGGGTGATGCTTCTCGAGGTGTCCTCGAAAGAAGCGCGCTCTCTCAGCTCCGGCTGGGCTTCGATTGAAGGACTTGCCTGGCCGCCTTCGGAACACGAAGTATGGTTCACGGCCGCAAGGTCTGGAATCGAGAGATCGCTGATGGCCGCCGCGTTCGACGGCCATATACGAACCGTGGCACAGATGCCGGGCGGTATGGAGCTCCGGGATATCAGCCCGTCAGGAAGAGTGTTGATTGACCGGAGCACGCAGCGGATGACGATGACACTGGGCAGCCTGAATCGAGCCGTGCAAGAGGATATATCCTGGCTCGACTGGTCGCGCGCCGTCGCCATAAGCGCTGATGGCGATTCCGTGCTCTTCGATGAAAGCGGCGGCGGCGGCGGCGTTGCCTATAGCGTCTTCATTGACCGAGCCGGGTCAGAAGCTCCCCTGCGAATTGGAAGCGGGCGCGCTATGGATCTATCACCGGATGGCCGTTGGGTTCTGGCACAAGATGCCCAGGACCCCACCAGGCTGACGCTTATTTCAGCCGATGGCGCGAAGAGTGAGCCGGTGCAAGGCGGAGGGATTACATATCGCTGGTTGAAATTCCTTCCTGGCAACCAGGACATCCTCATTGCAGGATCGTACCCAAACCAGCCCCGGCGCTTATATAGGCAGCACCTTCCGGATGGCCGCGTTACTCTTGTATCGCCTGATGCGCCATCCTATCCCGCAGTCTTGTCTCCAGATGGCCGGACTGCTGTGTCAGTGGACGACGGTCGCATTGTTTTGATCGACCTGCTGCGTGGAACCAAGCGCTTCGTTCCTTTGCTGAAGCCGGCTTATCCAGTCGTGTTCAGCGGAAACGACGAAGTTCTGATGTCCCGTGTTCAAGACCGGACCATCATGCTCGATAAGTGGACAGTGACCACCGGGCACTTGACGCCGTTCAAGCGCATAGAAATGACCGACACTCCCGGAATTCTGGAGACTCTTCCTGTGTACGTATCGAGGAATCTGCGCTCTTTCGTTTACTCTCGCGTCCAGAGTCTGTCGAATCTGTTTGTCGTCACCGGCTGGAAATAGCTCCTACCTCCTGCCTTCTGCCTTCTGACACTTTCGCGTCCCGGTCAGGGTGAGCGCATGTGCTGAAATAAAAGTTCCAAATGAGTAGGAGAATCCGTTCGACCACGATTCTTTGCGTGCGGCGCAACGGGAAAGTAGTCCTCGCCGGTGACGGGCAAGTCACCATGGGCAGTGAGGTATTAAAGGCCGGCGCAAAGAAGCTCCGGCGCCTGTATAACGGCAAGATTGTATCCGGATTTGCTGGATCCACAGCCGACGCGTTCGCGCTTTTCGCACGCTTTGAAGCCAAGCTGGAAGCATACAGCGGCAATCTGGCGCGCAGCGTCGTTGAGCTGGCTAAGGAATGGCGGACCGACCGTATGTTGCGTCATTTGGAGGCTCTGCTGCTGGTTGCCGACGCTCAGAACATATTCATCGTAAGCGGCACTGGCGATGTTATCGAGCCCGACGCGCCGGTGGCAGCCATCGGCTCCGGCGGCGCTTTTGCCAAATCCGCAGCGGTCGCCCTGCTCGAAAATACCAACCTGGGGGCCCGTGAAATCGTCGAGAAAGCCATGAAGATCGCGGGTGATGTGTGCATCTACACGAATGAAAATGTCACCTACGAGGAGCTGGCGTAATGGTTATCTATCTCCCACAGCAATCGTCGGACGAGGCGCCATTGCTGGACGAGCTGACGCCTCGCGAGATCGTCGCCGAGCTGGATAAGCATGTGGTCGGACAGTCGGACGCGAAGCGGTCTGTCGCGATCGCATTGCGAAACCGGGTCCGCCGGCAGAAACTCGATCCCGAAATGGCCGAAGAAGTCATGCCGAAGAATATTCTCATGATCGGGCCGACCGGAGTAGGCAAAACCGAGATTGCCCGCCGGCTGGCGAAGCTCGCGAATTCGCCATTTCTGAAGGTTGAAGCAAGCAAGTTCACTGAAGTCGGTTATGTAGGCCGCGATGTCGAATCGATCATTCGAGACCTGGTCGACATCGCGATAGACATGATCCGGGAGGAGCGGCTTGAGCAGGTTGCCGACCGGGCAGAGCAGCAGGCCGAGGAGCGCCTCCTCGATCTCCTGATGCCCCCTCAGCCGGAGGGAACGGAGTCCGTTGAGCGGACACGTGAGAAGCTGCGCGAAAAGCTTCGCGCGGGCAAGTTGGACGACCGCATGGTGGAGGTGGACGTCAAGGAGCGCGGTCCCACGTTTGAAGTCTCTACAAACGGAAACGTGGAGGAGATGGACATCAACTTAAAAGATGTCATTCCCGGCCTCTTTGGGCCGCGCACCAGGAAGCGAAACATGCGCGTGTCAGAGGCGCTTGAGTATCTGATCCAGGAGGAAGAGCAGAAGCTTGTCGATATGGACCAGGTAACGCGCCTTGCCTTGGAGCGCGTAGAGCGGAGCGGCATCGTCTTCCTCGACGAGATCGACAAAATCGCCGGCCGCGAAGGCGGACATGGGCCCGACGTGAGCCGGGAGGGAGTTCAAAGAGACATACTGCCGATCGTAGAAGGCACCACTGTAAATACGCGCCACGGCTTCGTGAGGACTGACCATATCCTTTTTATTGCCGCTGGCGCGTTTCATGTGTCCAAGCCTTCGGATCTCATTCCGGAGCTGCAGGGCCGGTTTCCGATTCGTGTCGAGCTAAAGTCGCTGAGCGAAGGCGATTTCATTCGCATCCTCAGGGAGCCGAAATCTGCACTGGTGAAACAATACACAGCGCTCCTCGAAACGGAAGGAATTAAGCTCAGCTTCACGGAAGATGCGGTGACGGAAATCGCCCGCATTGCCGCGCAAGTGAACGATTCAGCGGAGAACATCGGTGCGCGGCGGCTGCACACGATCATGGAGAAGCTGTTGGAAGACATTTCTTTCGCAGGGCCCGATCTCAAAAAGAAGAACATCAAGATCGACGCGGTCTACGTGCGCAAACAACTCGCGGACATCGTCAAGGACCAGGACCTCAGCAGGTACATTCTGTAGTGACATTCTTTGGTGGCGCAGGCGCTTTCGCCTGCGAGCGCATCAGGCCTAGGGCTCTGCTTGGCACAACGATTCTGCTCTTGTCTGGTTGCGGGTATGTCGGTCCGGTATTGCCGCCCTCTCCGCAATTGCCCGCTGCGGTGACCGATCTTCATGCCGTGGAACGGGGCGATCAGATCGTGATTACGTTCAATACTCCGGCCCGCACGACCGACAGCCTGTCAATCAGGCGCTTTTCAGAAATCGATCTGCGGATCGGAACGGCACCGGCACCATTCGATTTCGATCAATGGGCCGCAGGCGCCCAGCAATATAGCCTGACCCCTCCACCTCCGAACGACCCCGACAACCCGCAGTCAGTTCCCGTGACTAAAGCGATCCCGGCTGTCCCCTGGGTCGGGAAGCGCGTTACGATAGCCGTGCGCACGGCTGTAAAAAAGGCAGATCACTATTCGTCCTGGTCGAACCGGGCGATTCTCAATGTGATACCGCCGCTCGAGCCCCCGGTTGTGAAGGCGGAGCCGACCGCCCAAGGAATTCTCTTGAGCTGGGCCAAACAGACTTCCGGAGCGCAATATAGGGTCTACCGCCAGGGATCGGCTGATCAGCAGCCCGTGCAGATTGGGACATCCAATCATCCCGATTACATCGACAAAAGCGCCCAGTATGACACGCCTTACGCGTACACCGTAGCCGCTGCAGTCGGCTCAGCCGAAAGTCTGTCATCGACGCCCGAACACATCACGATGAGCGATGTCTTCGCGCCGTCCGTGCCGGCAAGCATCACCGCTCTGGCCAGTCCCGATTCCATCGAGGTGTCTTGGCAGCGCAGCCCCGAAGCGGATTTGAAGGGGTATTACGTGTATCGCGCCGTCAATGCGGGTCCGTTTGAACGGCAGGGCTCATTACTGGGTGTGCCCACTTTCAGCGACCACAAGGTAGAACACGGAAAGACCTATCAATATAAGGTGAGCGCGGTGGACCAAAAGAACAACGAAAGCGCAAAGTCGGCCGCCGCTCAAGCCGCGTTCTGATCTTCACAGGCTGAAGCCTCTGCCACCATCCTGCGTGGTAGCATCGAGCCATGAGGGCGAGGTCGTTGCCAGGAGCTCCAGCTTGCTCCGATTCCTGAACGCTTGGATCGGTCCTTTCCAGGAATTCTTGCTACTCGCCGGCCGGGCCTTTAAGAACTTATTCCGCAGTCCGCATTATTACGACGATGTCTTCATTCAGATGGACATCATCGGCGTCGGAAGCCTTGTCATCGTGCTTTTGACAGGTTTTTTCAGCGGCGCGATCATCGCTCTTCAGATGGCGCGAGCGCTTAATACCTATGGCGCCAGCAGCCAGACCGGAACCATCGTTTCACTCACGCTCGTACGCGAACTGGGACCCGTTTTGACAGCCCTGCTGGTCGCGGGAAGAAATGCGTCCGGTATTGCGAGCGAATTGGGATCGATGAAAGTCACGGAACAGATTGATGCGATGCGCGCTCTGGGCACGGACCCGATTCAGAAACTGGTAACTCCGCGCCTGACCGCGACAGCGATCATGCTCCCCGCGCTGACCGTGGTTGCCGACGCGATCGGGTCGGTAGGAGCTTACCTGGTCTCGGTTCCGCTGCTTCATATCGTTGCCAGTTCGCAATACTGGTCGACATTTTGGCGAGCTCTCGTCTTAAACGACCTGGCGCAGGGTTTGATTAAACCGTTTCTCTTCGGGATGATTATTTCGCTGGTCGGTTGTTTCTATGGCCTGCAAACGACTGGGGGGACACAAGGCGTGGGACGAGCAACCACGCAGGCCGTAGTAACTGCGTCTATCTGGATCTTTGTTGTGACATTCTTCATCGATAAGATATTCGTGAATTTATAGGCCATTTATGCCGGAAGGCTCCATTCTGGATTTCTGTAACGTAAGTCTTCAGTATGAAGACGTATGGGCTTTAAAGGATGTTTGCCTGACCCTCAATCCAGGAGAGACTCGCATCATCTTTGGGGAAGCCGGCAGCGGAAAGACGACGTTGCTGAAAGCTGTGATCGGTCTGATTCCAGTTGATAAAGGCCAGATTAAAGTTTTCGGTGAAGATATAACGGCCATGAAAGAAACCGAATTATTCGGGCTTCGGAGCCGGGCCGGAATAGTTTTTCAGGAGGGCGGTCTCTTCGACTCGCTTACCGTGGGAGAAAATGTGGAGTATCCGCTCGTCAATCGTCAGACTGTGGAGCACGGGAACGGGACGCAAGACGGCGGTAATGTCGAGGGACGAGTTCGGGATACGCTGCGGTTCGTCGAACTGGAACATACGTATGACAAGTTTCCGAGTGAGATCTCGGGTGGGATGCGCAGGCGCGTGGGCATTGCCCGCGCCATTGTGACGGAGCCGCCGCTGGTTCTCTATGATTCGCCGACTGCGGGATTGGACCCGATTACAGCCAACACGATCATGGCGCTCATTGCCAAGGAGAGGGATGTTCGAAACAGCGCATCCCTAATTGTCACTCACCGGTACCAGGACGGTGAATTGATGGCAGGGTTTCGCTACGATCGCGAGCATGAAGAGCTGGTCCCCGTCACCGACGAGCGAGATCCGCGCAGAAATCGCACAAAGTTTATTGTCATGAAAGAAGGCGGAATTGTATTCTTCGGCACACATGAAGAGCTTGAAACGTCCAACGATCCCTATGTGAGACATTTCATAAAACATGAGGAATAACTATGCCGAGTAAGCAGAGAGTAAGTCTCGCACAATTGAAGGTCGGCATCCTGGGCATTGTTGCCATTGCATGCGTCGCGCTGATCATTTTCCTCCTCACAGGCAACATGAAGTGGTTTCAGACGGAAATCCCGCTGCACGTCTATACCTCCGACGCGGCAGGCCTGACGCCTGGGTCACCGGTTCGCATCAATGGCATCCAGGCCGGAAAAGTGGACTTCGTAGGCCTTTCTGGAGAAACCATTCCGCAGCGTGTCATTAAGGTGGATTTCGACATCGACGGGGATATGCTGAAGCAGATCCCCGTAGATTCAATCGCCTCTATTTCGTCCGACAATCTGCTGGGCAGCACCAAATTTCTCCAGATCACTAAGGGAACGAGTCAGGCTACAGTTCAGCCGAATGCCACGCTGAAGGCGGAAAACACGCAGCAATTCGATCAACTGGTCGCCCAAGGATTCAACGTCCTCGATTCGGCTCAGGTGATTCTCACCAAGATCACCAATATCGTCAGCCAAGTTGAGTCTGGCAACGGCACGATCGGCAAGTTGCTGATTGACCAGAGCCTTTATAATAGCCTCGCAGCAACCGTCAACCAGGTACAATTGCTGACTACTACTTTGAACTCTAAGACCGGGACAGTTGGCCATCTGATTAATGACAATGCTCTCTATAACCAGATCCAGGCCGTGGTAGATCGAGTGGACAAGGTAATGGCAGGTCTCCAACAGGGACAAGGAACAGCTGGTCTACTCCTGAAAGACCCCAAAGTTTACAACGATGTGGATAAGTCGGTTAATCAGCTCAACACGCTGCTGGCCAATTTGAACGCGGGCAAAGGAACAGCCGGGCAGTTGCTGGTAAGTAACAAGATTGGAAATGAGGTTTCCACGACGCTTGGGAAAGTAGACCTGACTCTGGACAAGGTGAATTCCGGCCAGGGGACGATTGGACAGCTGCTGGTGAATCCTGCTTTGTATGATGCGGCCACCGGAACAACTCGCGAATTGCACGAACTGTTAAAAGACTTCCGCGCGAACCCAAAGAAGTTCCTCAGTATCAAGCTCCACATTTTCTAATTTGAAGCGGCTGATTATTAACGCCGACGATTTCGGCTTTACGCGCGACGTGAATGCCGGAATCGTACATGCGCACACTCACGGCGTACTGACGTCAACGACGTTAATGGCGAACGGAGATGCTTTTGACGATGCTGTGCAACTGGCGCGGCAAACTCCAACCCTCGATACCGGCGTGCATCTGGTGCTTGTGCAAGGTCGATCGCTGATCAATGGCGCACCGTTTCCGGAACACCCGCCGAGGTTGCTGGCCGACCTGGCTCGCGGCCGCTGGAACGTGTATACCGAGTTGCAGGCGCAGATCGAGAAAATCATCACAGCCGGGATCAAGCCTACTCATCTTGATTCGCACAAGCACACGCATCTCGTACCTCAGATATTCAGCACGGTTGTCCGGCTCGCGCGGGAGTTTGAAATTCCCTATGTCCGGCTGCCTTTGGATGCCAGCGTACCGTTCTCGCGAATGCCCTGCGCTGCCGCCGCGCGCTTTTACAAAGGAGTTGCCAGGCGGTTCGGTGTGCGCATGACCGATCACTTCCTGGGCTTCCGGCTGACCGGGTCCTTCACCGAAGATACATTCGCCGCGGCGCTATCGAGGCTGCCGGAAGGCACGACTGAATTCATGTGCCACCCCGGATTCTTGGGTCCCGAATTGGAGCAGGCTTCTACCAGGCTGAAAGAGTCGCGCGTGCGCGAACTGGAGGCGCTTACTTCACCACGGATTCGTCATCTGGTGGACGCAGAAGCAATCCGCTTGCGTCCCTTTTGTACGGGCTCGGAATAGGACCGACGACGATTTGCCCGTCGGAAATAGTCATGTAGATCTTTGTGTCAGCGATCTTAACCGGATCAATACTGAAGAGATCGTCTGACAACACAGCGATATCCGCCAGTTTGCCCGGTTCGATCGAACCTTTGATCTTATCCTCGAAGCTCGCGTAAGCGGATCCCATCGTATAGGCATGCACAGCTTCCGCCACGCTGATCTTCTGTTCGGGAATCCAGCCGTCAGGATGCTTGCCATCTAACGTGCGTCTTGTGACAGCAGCGTAGATACCCATGATCGGACTCATCGGCGCAACATCCCAGTCCGACCCGAACGCCAGCGTGGCACCCGCATCGAGCAACGCGCGGAACGCATACGTCGTTTTCGCACGCTCCAGTCCAATGCGCTTCTCCGCCCACCGGCCGTCGTCGATGCAGTGATAGGGCTGCATCGAGGCAATGACACGTAGCTGCGCGAAGCGCGGAATATCCTGCGCCTGCAGATGCTGCGCGTGCTCGATACGGAAGCGTCGGTCGCGCTGGCCATGCTCGTGCTCGACCTTGTCGTAGAACCCGAGAATGGTGTGATTCGCCTTGTCGCCGATCGCGTGAATGGCAACTTGCAGTCCGGCCGCGTCGGCCTGTTCGATGTTATGAAGCATCTGTTCCGGGTGTGCAAGCTCTGCACTGGGGATGCCGCTCGTGTTGGGGGCATCCAGATAAGGTTGAAAAAACAGGGCGGTTGTCGATCCGAGCGAGCCGTCGGCGAAGCCCTTCAGGCCTCCGATGTGCAGCTTCTCGTTGCCGAAATCGGCCAGCAGTCCAACGTCTGCCAGCCGCTTCCAGCCCGGAAGAGGCTGATGGCCGGATATGCGCACGCGCAACTCGCCATCATGCATCATCTTCTGATACACATGAAAGATTTCAGGGGTCGCGGACATGTCCTGCACGCTGGTAATACCCTGCGCATTCGCGTAGGCCTGAGCAGCCAGCACAGCCGTGCGGATCTGGTCCGGAGAGGGCGGGGGCATGACGCGCTCCACCAGTTCCTGCGCCGAGTCCTTCAGAATTCCGGTCGGGGTTCCATGGGAATCGCGGACGATTACTCCTCCGGGAACATCCTTCGTCGTCTTGTCGATACCCGCCAGCTTCAGCGCTACGGAATTCGCCAGCGACATGTGGCCGTCCAAGCGATTGACGAAGACCGGCCAATGCGATGTCACACCATCAATGAGTTCGTGGGTCGGGAGGACCGCGGGGCGCCAGTTTTCGTGATCCCAGTTGCCGCCCGTAATCCAACGCCCGGCCGGCTGTGTCTTTGCGAAGGCAGCTAAGGTGTCCCGGAACTCTCGCTGGCTTTTCGAGTAACGGAGTTGCGGACCGGCCAGATTTGCGCCACCTGCATAAAAGTGAACATGAGCATCATTGAAACCCGGCACGACGCGCCTGCTGTCCAGATCGAAGACCCGTGTCCCCCGATGCTTCATGCGCGAGATTTCGGCCGTCGTCCCCACGGCCGCGATTCGGTTCCCGCTGATCGCAATGGCTTCCGCTTCCGGCTGCCGCGGATTCTCCGTCCAGATTTTGCCGTTGGCCAGGATCAATGTAATCCCGTCTTGTGCCTGCAATGGCTGAGAAACGGCCCCGAGCAACATGGCGGCAGCGATCAACTTCATTGGAGAAGTTTATGCCGGAGTTTCCGCGTATTCGAAGCCGACGTACTGAACCTCTTCCTCGAGCTCGAACCCGAAGCGGTCGCGAACGCGGCGCTTCAGTTCCTGGACGACAGCAACAAGATCGGCAGCCGTGCCTACTCCGTCGTTGTAGACCAGGTTGGCATGGTACGTAGCTACCTGGATATCGCCGCGCCGAATACCTTTTCCTCCCACTTGCTCCAGGAACCACGCGGAAGGCACTTTACCTTCCCGCACAACTTTTGCAGGCACCTCGGCACGAACGCCGGCAGGCAGTTTATCGAAAAGCAGATTCTTGAAGATGCTGCCGGCACATCTCATTGTGGGCGGATACTTGGCATCGCGAATCGCGCGAATTTCGTTTGCGGTTGCGCGAAGCTCGGCAGGGTCGCCCTGCTCGAAACGAAGCGAAGCGGAGAGAATGACCCAGTCCTTATTGTCTTTAAAGATGCTCTCCCGATAGTGGAACTGGCACTGTTCGTTCGTAAGCCTATGTACCCGGGCACCATCTGTGAAACGGATCTCCGCAACAAGCTCTTCGATGGCGTGGCCGTATGCCCCCGCATTCCCGTAAACTGCGCCGCCCAAATAACCGGGGATACCGGTCATTGTCTGGAGGCCCTTCAGGCCAAACTCCATGCTGTGATCTACCACACCTTGCAGGACAGCGCCCGCCTGGACCTCGAGTAGCACACCGCTTCGTAAAATTTCCGAGCCGGTATACCGGAGCACGACGCCGTCGAACCCGCTGTCCGATATAACCAAATTGGTCCCGCCTCCGATCACAATCCGCGGAACGGCCAGGGTTTCAACCAGGCGGAGTGCTGCAAGGAATGCAGGCTCGCTTGCCGTATCGCAAAGCAGCGCGGCCGGACCGCCGATCTCGAAGCGAGTATACGCAGCGAGCGGTGCGCCCTCGAGAACCATCAGGTCGGGAATGGCAGCGAGGCGGTTCGCTGCTGCTGGTGCCAGTGGCATTGTCCTGATTATAGGGGTGCCTCCTCGATCGGGTTTTCTCTCGCTCTGCTACCCTGAAACGCGTGAAGCTGTACGATATCGACCCCGGCCCCGACAGTCCAGAACTCGTTCGGGTCATTATAGAGATCCCGAAAAATTCGAGCAATAAGTACGAGTACGACGGGAAATTGAATATCTTCCGGCTGGATCGTGCCCTCTATTCGCCCATGCACTATCCAGGAGATTACGGCTTCATTCCCGGCACGCTTGCCGAGGACGGCGATCCGCTCGACATTATGGTGCTCGTTGATGAGCCCAGCTTTACGGGCTGCCTGATGGTAGCGCGGCCGGTAGGTCTGCTGCACATGGTGGATGGCAAGGAGAACGACCAGAAAGTGCTGGCAGTTCCGTATCGAAACCCCCGTTTCGACAGCATTCACACGATAGACCAGGTTTTTCCACATACCCGGACTGAGATCGAATACTTCTTTTCGATCTACAAAGAGCTACAAGGCGCAAAAACGCAGATGAAGGGCTGGAGCGGCCCGCGCGAGGCGCGCCGCGTCATTACCGAAAGCCGCGACGCTTATCTGGATCGGCAGCTACAGGGGCGTGAAGCAGTTTCGGAACAAGTAGAAGCGAAGCGTGAGTGAGAAGCAGATGCCGAACTAAAGTCCGGCACGGCGCGCTGATGGTGCGCCACTACGCGAACGTGTCGCCCGAATCGTCGAACCCGCCACCGTCGTCGCCGGTATCATAGCTTGCGTCCTGGTACTGCGCGCCGTCATCGTACTGGCCCTGATCATCGTATTGATCCTGATCGGCAGCGTAGTCACCTCGATCGTCTGCCCTCATTTCCGGCGAGGGCGTCTCGTAATAGTTGTTGACTACTTCTTCGACGGGCGCCCCGCCCATGAATCCACCTCCGCCGAAGCCTCCAAACCCGCCGCCGTGGTGCCCAAACAAGGAAGAGATCATATCAGCCGCCAGAACTCCACCCGCCACTCCAGCCGCGGTCTGGGCCGCGCCGCGTAAGAAGCTGGATGCGCCGCCACCCGGGCTGGGAACGCTCTGGCTGGGAGCCGCGTACTGCGGTGGCGGAGGAGCAGTATACGGCTGCCCGTACTGCCCGCCCGGCTGGGCATAACCTCCGGGCCGGGTGCCCTGCCCTCCCAAAAAGCTACCGGCCCCAACCGGGGCGGGTTGCGAAGCCCGTTGCTGCAGCGCCTGAATCTGTTGTTGCGCCTGCTGCAGCGCCAGGTTTTGAATCAGGACCGTCTGGGTCATTAAGTAGAGCGCATCGGGCCGGGAGCCGATGTTCTTGCGGATGAACTCCTCCGCTTCCGCATCTCTCGGCGCCGCCGGGGTTTGCGCGATTTTGGCGGCCAGGTCCTGCAGCATGTTTCGTTCGTCGGGGGTCATCTAGAATGCCTTTCGTCGCACGCTGTTATAGACGCACCTGGCCGCGTCAGGGTTCAGTTTCCTGCCAGGCTCGAGCGTCCCGGCTATCAGTCTTGCCAGAACGGTTTGATTCATGACAGTGTAGTGAATGTATGTTGCTTGAAGCGACCGCGTCTGTCGATCAAGAGATAAATCCCTGGGAATCCGCCGCGCACCGCTTCGATGAAGCAGCGGAGTTGCTCCGGCTCGATGACGGCATGCGTAAGGTGTTACGCCAGCCCACCATGGAATTGACGGTGAATATCCCGGTGGTGCTGGACGATGGACGTATTGAAGTCTTTACCGGCTACCGGGTGCAGCATTCAATCGCGCGCGGCCCGGCGAAAGGGGGAATCCGTTTCGCGCCGGATGTTTCACTCGATGAAGTGCGCGCTCTAGCCGCCTGGATGACCTGGAAGTGCGCGGTCGTCAACATCCCTTTCGGAGGAGGCAAAGGCGGCGTCATCTGCGAGCCGCATTTACTCAGCGAAGGCGAACTGGAGCGCATCACCAGACGGTATACGGCCGAAATCGGCGAATTCATCGGCCCCGAACGCGACGTTCCCGCTCCGGATATCAACACGAATGCGCAAACCATGGCCTGGATCATGGACACTTACTCCATGCATCAGCGGCACACGGTTACCGCTGTCGTGACGGGCAAACCGCTCGAATTGGGAGGGTCGTTGGGCCGCCCGGAAGCCACCGGCCGCGGTTGCATGATTGTTACCTTACAGGCTCTAAAGCGCTTCGGTCTGACCCCGGAAAACACGCGCGTCATCATCCAGGGCTTCGGAAATGTGGGCGGCATGGCGGCGCGGCTGATGAGCCACAAAGGTTTCAAGGTTATCTGCATCATCGAATACGACGGCGCGGTCTACAACCCGCATGGCCTGCATATCGACGCTCTCATGGAGCACCGCACGGAGACCGGCTCCATTCGCGGCTTTCCGGATGCCGAGGACGTTGACAAAGGCGAAGCGTTGACGATGGATTGCGACGTCCTGGTTCCCGCGGCTCGCGAAAATGTCATCACCTCGGCGAATGCCGATCGCATCAAGGCGAAGATTCTATGCGAAGGCGCCAACGGTCCCACGACGTTTGCAGCCGATTCCATTCTTGCCGGGAAAAAAGTGTTCGTCATCCCGGACATCCTTGCGAATGCGGGCGGTGTAACGGTCTCCTATTTCGAATGGGTGCAGGACCGGCAAGGCTATTTCTGGAATCTCGGTCTCGTCAATGAGCGCCTCGAGGAAATCATGGTGGCGAGCTTTAACGATGTGATCAGTTACGCCCTCAAGCACGGCGTGAACAATCGCACGGCGGCATACATGCTTGCCCTTGACCGGGTAGCCTACGCAATTAAGCGGCGCGGATTGTATGCGTAGAAACGCAGCTAACCGAGCCGCGACCGGGGGTGCCCTCTGGGCCAAGCGGTTTTCAGCACTCATCGCGACGAACTTGCGCAAAGCGCGCACGTTTCAATTCGCCGGCACAAGCCGCTCTATGCGGTCAGGCGCGTTCAAGACAACGTACAGATAGCCATCGGGTCCGTTCACGACATCGCGGACGCGCCCAATGCCCTTAAACAAAATCTCCTGATGCGTGACCGAGTGGCCGTCGACCACCAGGCGCCGCAGTTCCTGGGTTTCCAGAGAGCCGAGAAAAAGATTGTTCTTCCACTGCGGGAACCGGTTGCCGGTGTAAAAGGCGATAGGACTGGTGGCAATTGAAGGAACCCAGTAGGTAACCGGTTGATCCATACCCTCCTGGGCTGTGTGATCCGTTATCGGTGTTCCATCGTAGTTCATGCCATAGGTAATGACCGGCCAACCATAGTTGTGGCCGGGATACAAAATATTCAGCTCGTCGCCGCCGCGCGGGCCGTGCTCCGCCTCCCACAATTCACCCGTGACCGGACTGAACGCAAGCCCTTGCGGATTGCGATTACCGTAGGTCCAGATGCTCGGAATCGTCCCTTGCCGGTGAACAAAGGGGTTGTCTTTCGGGATACTTCCGTCAGCCTCGACACGATGCACTTTTCCATTCGGGTGTGACAAATCCTGCTCGTCTCCAGGATGGGCGCGGTCGCCTACCGAGAAGAAGAGATTCCCTTTGTTATCAAACAGCAGACGCGAGCCGAAACGCATGCCTCCGCTGCGATACAGAGAGAGATCGGCCTTGAAGATTTGTTGCTGATCGACAAAAGCGCCATCGCTCAGGCGGCCGCGAATAACCGCCGCCATTCCGCGCCCGTCCGCGCTCTTGTCACCGTAAGAAAGATAGATCCAGTCGTTACCCCGTCGCGCATAATTAGGATGGAGCGCCACATCCAGGAGCCCTCCCTCACCTCCAAACACGGCAGGCGTATTGCGCACCGGCTCCGGCAGTAACTGGCCGTCCTTAAGGATGCGCAAGCGCCCGGGTCTTTCGGTCACCAATATGCGGCCATCCGGCAGAAATGCAATCGCCCAAGGCTCCTTCAGCCCGGTCTCCGTAACCGGTTCGAGCCTGAACGACTCCCTCTCGCTCTGTACGACCGTGCCGGGCGAAGGTGAATTATATTTGGTACGCGCGCGCTCGAACTCTGCGCTCCGTTCGCGAATGTAAATGACCAGCGCGCGAACCTCGGCGTTGTTCAACATTTGCCGCATGGCGGGCATGCCTGCCTCCGGATGACCATCGCAGATGCTTTTTGTAATGCTCGAGTCCTCGCCTCCATAGCGCCAGACGCCGTCAACCAGGCTCGAGGCCGAGCCGCCGGACATATCCGCCCCATGGCAACCGGCGCACTTATCTGTGTAGAGCCTGGTTACTTCCCTGCCCTGGCCGGGAGGGTTTTGCCAGGCAAAAAACGACAGCGGGAAAACAGCAATACCGGCGCAGACGATCCAAAGCTTTGACGGTTTCACAGGCATTCACTCCCATGATGATACGGGCCCTTCTGCCAATCCTTGTGGCCTACACTGACACTTGAACTTGAAAGCAGAATTCAACACAGTTTCTAGAAACGGAGTTCCTACCATCATGAAAAAATTCGGCGTTGCCGCATGCGGTGTTGTGCTGTCCTGCGGCCTTTTGTCCGCGCAGCAGACGCAACCGGCAAAACCTTGTCCCCCGGAAGGATTTAGCGGAGGTTTCAGTCACGGCTGTCCACAAAAGCAATTTGCTAACCCGTCCGATATCTCGGCGATGATGGCGGCGTTGCCGGACAAGCCGCTGGCAACACCCCAGAGTCTTCGCCATGTGCTCGTATTGTGCACCGCCAGGGGCTGGGTGCATACTTCCATCCCCTTAGCGGCGAAGATGGTGGAGTATCTGGGAGATAAGACGGGTGCCTGGATGACGACCATCACGTACGACCCCGCTGCGATCACCGCTGAGAATTTGAAGCAATATGATGCAATCTTCTTGGCCAGCACCACGGGTCAGTTTCTCGATGACCCTAATGATCAGACCGCAACCCAGGCACGCAGGCAGGCACTTCTCGACTTCGTGAAAGGTGGAAAAGGTCTGGCGGGTGTTCACGCCGCGAGCGATTCATACCACACCAGCCCGCGCCCGCCATCGCCCGACGCAGAGCCGACAACTCCTCCGACGGCTACCTGGCCGGAATTCAATGAAATGATCGGCGGCTTTTTCAAATTTCACTGGCCTTACCCGACGATGATTCAGGTTAAGATTGACGATCCCAACAGCCCCCTGACTTCCATGTTCCCGGCCCGTGGCTATGTGATTGTGGACGAGACGTACACCTTCGCGCAAGATTCGTTCAGCCGCAAGCGTGTGCACGTGTTGACCAGTATCAATTACCAGAAAATGAGCGCGGACGATAAGGCCAAGGAACCGGCTGCAACGCGGCGTACCGACGGCGACTACGCATTGAGCTACATTCAGCACGTTGGCAACGGCCGTGTATTTTACGAAGCGCACGGCCACGATGAGAAGGTTTATTCTTCGCGGCCGTTTGTGGAACATATGCTTGCAGGGATTCAGTATGCACTCGGCGATCTGAAGGCCGATGATAGTCCGAGTGAGAAATAGAATTGGGGGAAAGCGAGGGGCGGCAATCCGAGGCGAGCGCTACGCAGGCATTGTCGAAGATCACTTGCACTTATGTCTCTCGTTTTACACACAGCTTCAACTTTGTGGATCTAATAGACCCGCCTTTGCGTATTCCGCTCTGTGAATCACAAAAATTGAGGTCGCCTTGTAACCAAACCGATTCTGCTGAGTATTGCAACTGAGAAGCGCAAAGGGGGCGGATACGCGCCGCCAGGCAGAGGAACTCGCTAATACTTTGGGCGGGGCGCTCGGCACCGGGATCGTTTTGTGCGTGTTTCTCAATAGGGGCGCGACCGATTTGCTAACCGCACGCCGTTTGCATTCGTATTTGAAACGAGACCCGGAGTGTTGCCGGCTGCTGGGGCACTAAACAGGGTCAGGAGAAAACGAAATGGCGGATTTGCAGGAAGCGTTTCGGCAACTGAAAAAGGCACCCGGATTTAGCACGACCGCGGTGATCACGCTCGCTTTGGGTATTGGTGCCACGACCGCGATCTTCACGCTCGTTCATCAGGTGATGCTTAAGTCGCTGCCGGTCGCCAAGCCCGAAGAACTCTGGCGCGTAGGCGACAAAATCCGGTGCTGCAACTGGGGCGGGTACACGCAGGATAGCGATGGCAATTTTTCGCTCTTCTCCTACGAGGCCTACAAGAATTTCCGCGAACACACCCCCGAGTTCGCTGACCTTGCCGCCCTCCAAGCCGGCAATGCGCCCCTCGGTGTCCGCCGCGCAGGATCGCAGGGGCCCGTCGACACGCGCAATGGTGAATTCGTATCCGGCAATTTCTTCCGCACTCTCGGCATCCATCCCTGGATCGGCCGCTTGATGACCGACGGCGACGATCAGCCCGGCGCACCTCCCGCCGCCGTCATGAGCTATCACGTCTGGAGCGATAAATACGGCTCCGATCCCTCCGTGGTAGGTGCCAGTTATCAGATCAACGGCCATCTCTTTACCGTGATTGGCGTCGCTCCGCCCGGCTTCTACGGCGCCAAGCTCGACGGTTGGGGCATGCCCGATATCTGGATCCCGGCCAACACCGAACCTCTGCTCGATGGCGAAGCGCAGCGCCTCAAACGGCCCAATACAAACTGGCTCGATATCGTCGGCCGCGTGCGCCCCGGCGTAAATCCCAAGTCGCTTGAAGCCAAGCTGCGCGTCGAATTCCATGGCTGGCTCGCGAGCCATGTGCCCGACATGGAACCCGGCGAAAAACAGACCTGGCGTCAGCAGACCCTGCATCTCATTCCCGGCGGCGCCGGTGTCGCAGCTATGCGCGATCAATACGAGGCGGGATTGAGGCTGCTGCTCATCGCAGCCGGTTGTGTGCTGCTTGTCGCCTGCGGCAATCTTGCCAATCTCATGCTTGCCCGCGGCCTAAAGGACCGTTCGCAAACGTCCCTGCGTGTCGCTCTCGGTGCGTCGCGCGGCCGGCTGGTGCGCAAAGCGCTCGTTGAGTCCATACTGCTCGCCATCATCGGCGGCATTCTCGGAATCGGAATCGCCTACGGGGGCAGTAAACTGATTCTCTATCTCGCGTTCCACAACGGCGGCGGCCCAGCGAACTACGTCCCGGTCGATGCGTCGCCGTCCTGGCCCGTTCTGCTCTTTACGCTCGTGGTCTCGGTGCTCACCGGAATACTTTTCGGTATCGCTCCCGCCTGGATGACTTCGCATGTCGACCCCGTCGACGCTCTACGCGGCAGCAACCGTTCCGTGCGCGGCGGCGGCTCCATCGCACAAAAATCGCTGGTCATCGCCCAAGCCGCGATGTCGCTCGTTCTGCTCTCGGCTGCCGCTCTGCTCAGCCAGAGCTTGCGCAATCTCGAGCACCAGAATTTTGGTTTCGAAACAAAGGACCGCTATCTCGTCTCCATCAATCCGGAGCTCGGCAACTACAAGCCCGAACAAATGGAGCCGTTCTTCCGCCGTATCGACGAGCGCCTGCTGCGCATACCCGGAGTGCGCATGGTCGCTCCCGCTCTGTACGCGCCCATGAGCGGCGATAGTTGGAACGAGGGCATTCGTATCGCAGGCCGCCCTGAACCCGGGCCCAAGGAAGACACTGGCGCAGGCTGGGCCCGCGTCATGCCCGGCTTCTTTGAAACTCTCGGCGCAAAGATCGTCCAGGGCCGCTTTATCGAAGAGCTGGACACCCCCACTACCCGTCCGATCGCCGTCGTCAACGAAGCATTCGTTCGACGCTTCTTCAAACACCAGAACCCAATTGGCGAGCACTTCGGCCTGGGCCGCATTCAGTACGCCAGCAAATTCGAAATCGTCGGCGTGGTGCGAGACATCCGCTACATGACCTGGGGTGTAAAGGAGCCCATCCGTCCGATGTTCTGGCTGTCCGAAACGCAAAGCGTCAAATACGACGATCCGCAATTCAACACCTTCGACCTCTTCTCCCACTTCCTCAGCAACATCGTCATCTGGGCTCCGGGCAATCCGCCCGGTATCCAAGCCGAGGTGCGTAAAGCGCTCGCGGATATCGATCCCACTCTAGTGGTCTACGGTGTGGATCCATACTCGAAAATTCTAGCCGGCGATTTTCAACAGGAGAACATGATCGCCACCCTCACCATGCTCTTCGGCGTGCTCGGCCTGGTTCTCGCCGCAGTCGGCTTGTACGGCGTGATGGCCTACACGGTCGAACAGCGTACCAGCGAGATCGGCGTGCGCATGGCGCTCGGCGCTGATCGCGCTAGCGTGGTCCGCATGGTCCTTCACGGCGCCTTTTTCCAGGTCGGCATCGGACTCGGCCTCGGCATCCCGCTCGCCATGGTCGCTGGCCGGCTCATGACGCGTCAACTCTTCGGCGTCTCTCCGTGGGATCCGCGTATGCTCGCCATCGCTACCTTATTACTCTGCGCCGCCGCGCTCCTGGCATCCTGGATTCCCGCTGTGCGCGCCGCGAGCGTGGAGCCTATGGTCGCGCTACGTACCGAGTAGTAATCACGCACTCCATACAGCGGAGCCGCCGCCGAGC
>DATBHS010000125.1:0-10545 GCA_036557345.1 Bryobacteraceae bacterium | reverse complement strand
TAAGAAAGCTCCGGCGATGGCCGGGGCGGCTAACGAATTCGCGGCCTCCGACCCTTGGCCGTAGCTGCCGACCTCGGGCCGGTTGATCAGGACCACTTTGATTTCGGGAAGGTCGGCCATCGTGGCGATCGGGTAGCTGTGCCAGTCGCTAACGACGACACCGCTTTGGTCGAAGCGGACTTCTTCGAAAAGCGTCATGCTGACGCCCATGACGGAGCCCCCTTCGATCTGACGCTTCAACTGGAGCGGGTTGACGACAATGCCGGGGTCTACCGAAATGGTGATTTTTTCGACGTTGATCGCGCCGGTTTTGCGATTCACCGCGATCTGCGCAACGCAGGCCCAGTAGGTTCCGGCGCGCAGCATGATCGCAACACCCTGCCCGCGCGCGATATCGCCGTTTGCGGCGAGCCGCCTGGAACCTGTCTGCCAACCAGAAGAATCGCGAACGGATTCGAGTACCCCGACGGCGCGCTGGTCGTGAGTGTGTTGAATCCGAAACTGGATGGGATCGATGCCGGCAAGGAAAGCAGCTTCGGTGATGGCGAGTTCGCGCGGGAAGTTTTGTTGGTACTGGCCCGGCGTGCGCAAGCTGTGGTCGCGCAGGCCGACATTGATCGGCGAAGATTTTTGTCCGATCTGAAACGTCCCGTAAGCGCGTTCGAGCACCGTGTGCGTACCGTCGTATATCCAGGGATCTTCAATATCGTTCGCAATCCCGGAGAGAACGCCCTTGTCGTCTGGCTGGTCGGGTGCGGGAATCGTGGGTAGGCCGGCGAGAATGGCTCCGACCAGGCGGTCATCCTGCATGGCGGGCATGTAGTGGTCGATTTCGAATGCGGCTAAGTTGCCCTTGGCGTCCAGACCGATCTTTACGTCCGCAAGAGCGGCGGAGGACTGCGTGGACCATTGGAAATCGTCGGGACGCATCCACTGCACCCGCACGGGTTTGCCCACGGCTTGCGACAGAATGACGGCTTCGTCTTCGGCACCTGCGTTGCCGCCATTGGAGCGGCCATAGTGACCAGCTCCGGCGAAGGTGCGCACGACGACCTTGTCGACAGGGGTGCCGAGCATGTGCGCGATGTCTCTGCGCAGCGCTTGCGCATACTGCGTGTGGCTGTAGACGTAGACAGTCCCGTTGGGTCGCACATCCGCGGTGGCCATCGTGGGTCCAATGGGCGCGTGCTTCAGAAACGGACGTTCGTACGTGGCGGTCAGCTTTTTGGGCGAGCCGGCGAGAGCGGCGGCGACGTTGCCCTTCGACTTATCGCTTTTAGCGGGGGGAACCCTCTTCCAGTCGGCATCTTCCTTCAGAAACGCGTACAGGCGGTCACTGCCAGGAAGCCCCTTCCAGTCGCTCCATTTTGTGTCGGCGTCTACGTGCTGCGCGGCCTGGATCGCTTCCCATTCGGTAGGCGCGACCACGCCAACCAGGTTCCCTTTAATGATGACCTGCGCATTCGGGAAACGAGCTTTGTCGAGCGGACCGGCGGAAATCAGTTTCGAGCCGAGGGTTTTCGGATGGACGACACGGCCGTGCAACATGCCGGGAAGCCGCACGTCGGTGACCCAGGTTTCTTTCGCCGTGACCTTCGGCACGACTGCGGGGTTCGAGAACGATTTGCCCACAACCGTGTATTGGCTGACCGGCTTGAGCGGCGGGTTCCCCTCGACCGTTAAGCCGTCGCCGGTTTGCAGGTCGCCCTTCACCGGGATAGTGAGACTGAGCTGCTGATTCTTGACGAGGTCGCCGTAGGAGACGCTTTTTCCACCGCCAGAGACGATGCCGTCCTTGACCGAAAGCTGGTCCTTGAGAACGCCGAGTTGCTGCGAAGCGAGCTCGAGCAACGCCTGATGAACATAGGCCGCAGCCTTGCGGATGTTCGGCATGCCCTCGGCGAGAAGACCATAGGTGCCGCCGCCATCGGGAGTGCGATCGGTATCGCCCGAGATGATCTTGGTGATGGCTTCGAACGGAACGCCGAGTTCTTCAGCGACGATTTGGCGATAGGCGGTGAAGATGGTGCTCTGGCCGAAATCGGATTTGCCGGTGCGGATCAGGATGGTGTTGTCGGCGTGAATCTCGATCCAGGAGTTCGGGAGCGCAGGGTTGATTTCATTGCCTGGTCGTACGACGGTTTTCTGCCGCGTGTCTGCTTTTAGCAAGCTGAAGCCGACCAGGAGCGAGCCACCGGTTTTGACAAACCCGCGGCGGGAGAGCGACGCGCCGAAGACGTTTTTCGTGGTCATGCGTTCCTCCTCTTCGCTATGGTTTCGGCAGCGCGCTGAACCGCCTCAATAATCGCCGTGTAAGTGCCGCAGCGGCAGAGATGCGCAGATACACCGGAAGTGAACGCGTCTTTGATTTGTGCGACGGTCGGGGACGGGGTGTGCTCCAGCAGCTCCGTGGCTTTGATCATCATGCCGTTCTGGCAGAAGCCGCAGAGCGGGGTTTGCTCTTCGATCCACGCCTGCTGGACAGGGTGAAGTGTTTTGGCAGCTTCTTCGGCGGGCAGTTTGTTCTGGCGCGCCCAGCGGGCCGGAAGACCTTCGAGCGTGGTGACTTCTTTACCGGCAGCGGCCGCCAGCGGGGTGATGCAGGACCTGACTTCTTTGCCGTTCAAGAGTACGGAACAGGCTCCGCATTGGGCCATGCCGCACCCGAACTGCGGGCCGGTAAGCTCGAGATCGTTTCGCAAAACATAGAGCAGAGGCGTATCGGCGGAGGCGTGAAGCTCTCGCGATACGCCATTGACGACAACAGTGGTCATAGAAACCTCCCCGTTTACGGGCTGAGCTCGTATCGAAACGATTGTATCTCCCGGATCTCCGTCCGGGGGGCGCGGTCGGCGCCGCTCCCCTCTGACCTTTCTCGCCGAAGAGGTTTTCCGGACGGCGATTTTTGAGGACGCGCGTGCGCCGGCAGCAACTCGTGCACACGCGTCAAAACTTAGATCTCTTCTGTTTCACCGCCGCTTGGAACGCCTTGTGTCCGGATTTATGAGTTTCCAGTTCAACGTCGGCCTCGGCGACCTTGCGTGCTTTCGCATATGCTTTCTTGGCAGCTGTTGTAAACGCACCGCTTTCGGCGTGGCGTGCGTGATTCGATTGCTTGCGGTAGTACGTGATCGCTGTCCTACGCGAAAACCCGATCACGATGCGAAATGGAAATTCTCGTGAATTCCGGACGGTCACGGGCGGCGTATTCCACGTTTCCGCGGCGCCATGCGCGATCCGCTCCCGTTCCAGGGTAGCTACGTCGCGAAACGCACCTATATGATCGACCTGAGCCGGTTGCCCACCGGCGAATATGGCCTGCTATCGCCCGGTTCTTCGATGGCGTCGAGTGCCAGGGCGCAACTCGGCAAGATGTACACGTTTTCGCTTGGGCGGATGCAATCCGTCGACTCTCCAGCCGGCGCGCCACCTGCGAAAAGAAGCTGGAAGCAAACGGTTCTCAAGAAAGCGGATCCGTTTTAGACCAATCGAACTTGAGCCAGGAATTTGCTCGAAGTGTTCGTGGACTGCTAGCTCAAGACTGACGAAAATCAAGATTGCCGCTGGTGGGTCTGGTAACAGCTGCGGTGAATTTGCCAATACACGGATAAGCTTGAAAAAGCATATATCTCAAATTCTATACCGCCTAGCGCATGATTTGTAACATCCGCTGCGATGACCCAAGCACGGCGGGCAGGACTGTCTCAGCAAATGCTATCGGACGTTCTGGCTCTGAATGACCCTCGCCGCCTATGCGGCGCGCCGTCAGCGAAACAATCGATAACTTTATCCGAAGAAAACTGGCCTGTTCCCTGCGGGGAGCAGCCAGTAAGTTATACTGCGTTATCCTGGAATCGGAACCAGTTTCCAATACTGGTTGGCACCGCCCCAGTAGAAATGGGAGTAGATTTCCGCATAAGGAAGTTTCGAAGACCCGCCGACACTCACTACTCGACCTGAGTTGAATATCATAAGATCTCCATAACCTCCAGATATGCTGGGCCTAGAATAACCGAATATCTGGTTATCGCCACCCCAGAAAGGCCATGTCTGCAGAAGAACTCCGTCCTCCGTAGCAGAAGGGCCACCGCGGACATCCAGCGCCTCTCCATTGCTCCTGGCGATGATTCTGTAGCCACCGTTCGTGGCGGTGAAGCTGAACTGCTGGCGATGGTCTTCGACGTTACAGGACTCCTGGTACATGGCCTGGCCATTCTGGCTCGATGTACCAATAGCTGTAAGGCAAAGACCGCTGTTTTTCGAAACGATTTGAAACCATTGGTTCGAGGGGATGTAGGCCGGCCATTGCAGTGCGCAATAACCAGGGCCGTCATTCGCCCAGAGCTGCTGAAGAAGGTAATTTCTACCGCCGAGCGATACGTTATACATGGAACCGTTGGGAGCGGTTTTCACGCTCCCGAATCTCCATGCACACAGATCAGCCATCTCACCGAGCTGCGAGTTCCATGCCATGTTCCTATTCGTTACAGACTCTGACAACTCATGGGCGATCATGTTGACCAGAGCATCGCCCTGCGGGTTGTCGTTCGGGCTTATGTGCGGTTGCACTGTACAGACGCTCGAACCAGGGCCAATCAGCGCGTAGCTCAAGAACTGCTCCGTACCAGGGATGTCAAATGAACCATGGTAGGCGCAGTATGACGTCCCATACCCGCTGAGCGGTATATCCGGCGACGTGAACACGAAGTACACACCCTTGGTATCCTTCGGCAGATGACGACCATTGATTGCGTCCTGTACTATCTGAATGATATGAGGATTGTTCGCACCTTGTGAATAGTTGTCATACCATGTACCGGCAACTCTCACTGCTCCCGATATGCGAGAATAGCTTCCATCGCTTGCAAGCATATCATCGTAATAGCTACGAGTGATGTTGAAATAGGGTGACTTACTGAGCGCGCTCATGAAGGTTGTCACTAAAGGAACGGCTGTGTTACCAGACCAGTTTCCGTACCAGATGAGGTACAGATTGACGGTTCCCGTCATTACCGGACCGCCATAATAATTGATTCCATGACCTTGCGGAAAATTACTCGACACTTCCGGTCCTAGACTTTCCATTTCTTGCGCACTCATTGTCCGCGGGTCCGCACGAGAAACGCCCGGAGGCAGAAGTATGTGCTTCGACTGTGGGCTGGAGGGAATTATGGTATTGCGGCTTGGCGTTACTTGGGCAGCAAAAAATACGAACAATACTAGGGACTGAAAGAATGTGAGCGTTGTTTTCACAGAGTTACTCTCCTTTGAGTAGCTGAAGCTTCCGGGTATACGCACCCTCTGGGCTGCACGGATGGAAAGGAAGGTCCACGATCAGGCACGACGGCAGGCGTGGAACCGGATGACTATCCCTAGTAGGGTACTGAAAAACGGAGGTCCAAGAGGGGAGCCGGTTTTCCCTGTCCTACGCAAAAACTCGATCACGATGCGAAATGACTTGGTTAGGGTGAGGCGATTGCAGGATGTTCAACGTCTGCAGCCGGCTTTCCACCTTCGTTTGGAACCTGCGCACGATCGTCAGTGGTGGTTTGAATTCTTCACCAGTGTGTGGCGGCGCCGCACGGCTTTGGACAGCTGAGAATCTGTTCTTGCGGAAACAATTGGCCCTTTCCCGAGAGCGGGAGAAGAGAGCGAGGCCCACGACTGCTGCCGACCGTTTTGTATTCTCCAAACTGGCTCGCTGGTTCGGCTGGCGTAGTGCATTGATGATCGTCAAACCAGCTACCTTGATTGGCTGGCATCGCAACGCATTCCGGCTCTTCTGGCACTGGAAATCGAGACCGGTCGAGAGACCACGAGTGACTGCTGAGGTCACGAACTTGATTCGGCGTTTAGCAGCTGAGAATCCAACTTGGGGAGAAAAACGCATTACGGATGAGTTGTTACCGAAGCTGCAGATTCGGCGATCGCCACGCACAGTCGTCAAATACTGCAAACTACCGCCGCGGCCCGTGGATCCAAGAGACCAGCGCTGGCCCAGCTTCCTGAAAAATCACGCAAACGCAATCGTAGCTTGCGATTTCTTCACGGTTGTGACGGCTTGTTTTCGCGTGGTCTATGTATTTGTGGCGCTGGAGATCCGTTCCGGTGGGTGATTCATTTCAATGCGACCAAACATCCCACGGCGGCGTGGACTTTGCAACAGTTGCGGGAAGCGCTACCGGGTGATCGGGAATACAAGTTCCTGCTTCACGACCGCCACAAGAGCTTCTCTATTGCGTTGGATGGGGAGGTCGCGAACTGGGGTATCGAAGTCTTAAAATCACCGGCACGTACGCCAACGGCGAATGCTTTCTGCGAACGATTAATCGGAACGATCCGTCGAGAGTGTTTGGATTACGTGATCCCGCTGAGCGAATCTCATCTGAAGCGGACGCTTCGAGAATGGATGGAGCATTACAATACCGGCCGTCCTCATCAGTCCTTGGGGCCAGGTATTCCCGATCAGGCTAAGCAGAAGTTGCCGACAAACGACGAGAGGGCTGGATCGGCAAAGCGCCATGCTAGGCGGAAGTGGCGAAGGTGCCAGCCAGTTCCACAAGCAATACGCGGATTACTATCGAGAACTAGTCGCGCTGCTAGTTCATAAAAGAGACGTAAACCGCGCATTCGAGACCTTGAAGCGATCACGTGCGCAGACTCTAGGACGCATGCTCGCTGGAGGAGACCTCCAGCTACACACCGGGGCCCCAAAGGCGCTCGTCGAAGAAGAGCGCCGGTTGAACACGCAGATTTCCGATTTGGCAGCAGACCTTTGACGCTTGAGGCCAGTGTCTCAAGCAGGCACTTCCCAACAGAAATTAGTCCAGAGAATGGCGGATTTGCTCAACGAACGTGAGCAAGTGCGCTCTGATGCGATCGCAGAATGCTCGGTACTCCGCCCTTACACAACCCGCAGCCTGTACGGTTATTGGAAATCCAAAGACAGTTGGATCAAACACATTGTTGCTGGAGTACTCTGTCGGCCGAAGTGGCAGTTATCTGTTCGCAGTCACGCAAAACTCAATCGCATATTTTGAAATAGCATCTCGGGAGAAGATCGACTCGGCAGCCAGGGCGCTGTACCACAGTCTCAGTTCGCGCGGTCAGGTCCGCGAAACCATTGCACGTCAAGAGACGGAATTGGGCGCCAGAGTCCTGGACCCAGCTATCAAGCTGATCGAACGATATCACCGGCTGATCGTCGTAGCAGACGGCGCCCTCGAATATATTTTGTTCGGCGTGCTGCCGGTCGGTGCGGCGGCGCTCTTGACTGACCGCGAAATCGTGAACTGCCCGTCGGGCTCCTTTCTAGTGCGTATCGCGAATGTGCCGCAATCGGCCAGGCGGTACTTGTATGACGCTGCAATCTTGGCAGATCCGGCGCTCACCCGGGACGACAAAAGAGTGATCGAGCGACCCAACGATCAGCGGCAACATGATCTACCTGGCAAACCCGATCACTATTTTGCAGTTACCGCGCCTGCTGGAGTCAAGGAAAGAGGCTCTGAGCATCGCGAAGGTGTTTCCGCCCGGACGTGTTTTCGAGGCATTTGATTTCGATGCCAACTCGACAATAATGAATGGCCGCGCCATCCGCAGAAGCCGAATTCTGCACCTTGCGACGCATGGCCTTTTCGATGCCCAGAACGCGCAACTCTCTGGCTTGTTTTTTCGCTTGTAGGCAAAACGGCGAGCCGGAGACGGGCTTCTACGGCTTGGCAAACATTTTCAATGCGGACTTTCAGGCTCAGCTTGTTGTGTTGAGCGGATGTGAGACGGCGCTCGGAGAACAAGTGGATGGCGAGGGCCTTATCGGCGTGACGTGGGGCTTCCTGTATGCCGGTGCACGCATGGTTGTCTCCAGCCTCTGGAAAGTGGATGAGGAGGCGACTGCAGAGCTGATGGCGACCTTCTACGAGGGAATGATTCAAAACAGAATGCCGCCGGCGCGGGTACGCCACGCAGCGCAAATTCTGATTTCGTGAAACCCGAAGTGGTCAGATCCATTTTATTGGGCTGGCTTCAGGCTGGAAGGTGAGTGGCGATTGCACTCGGTATCGAGATGAGCGCTCTGAAAAGCACCAAACACCAAAGCCTGTCCATATTAATTCGTCGGTCCAGGTCCTTGATGTCGTTGAGTTCTGGCACATTCAGGACCGGCTAGCGCAGCAATATTGAACAACCGAACCGTACACGTATCGCCGAACAATTTCAGCTCGGGTGCTCACGGTACAGTGACCACAATTTTCCCAATCTGTGCGTTTGATTCGAGGTATCTATACGCTTCGACCGTTTGTGCAAACGGAAAGGTCTTTGCGATCTTCGGACGAAACTGCCCATTGCCCAAACGCTCGTAGATGTATTTCTTTGCAACAGCCAGCTTCTCCGGGACGAGTGTGATTTCCATCAAGGTGTAACCCCGAACGGATAAACCTTTTGAAAGCACCGCGAGTAGAGGAAAGGGAGTCGGTTGCCCGGAAAGCGCACCGTAAGCGAAAATAATGCCGCCCGCCTGCGCTGCCTGCGCCAGTTTCTCCAGAAAGGGTCCGGCGATGGGATCGAAGGTCACTCGAGCACCCTTCCCTCCGCTGATTTCGGCGACCGTCGTTACATAATCCTCTTCATCCGTAGCGATCACGTGATCTGCACCCAGCCTCGTCAGTTCCTCTTTCTTACCGCTGTTGCGGGTGGTAGCGATGGATTTGCCGCCCTCAGCCTTCACAAGCTCAATGGCGGCGGTGCCTACGCTACTTGAGGCGGCAGTAATCACGACGAAATCACCCTTCGTCACGTTCGCGATGGCCTTCAGAGCCCCATATGCAGTCACATACTGCATCCAGACAGCAGCACCCTCCACAGGAGACAAATTCGTCGGATACTCGGCAACTGCCCCAACCGGGGCTATAACCGCTTCGCCCACCATGCTGTATTCGTTTAGAGAAAACGCGGGAACCGTCGAGACCCTCTTGCCGATCCAACTCTTGTCCACATCTGACCCGACAGTCTCTACAATTCCGGCCGCTTCATAACCGAGCCCCGCCGGAAACATCGGCTGATAGAGATATTGCCCGCGATAGAACATTGACTCAGCGCGGTTCAGCCCAATCGCTTGCACCTTCAATCGGACCTCGCCCTTCTCAGGCTGTTGGGGCGGTACCTCTTCGAATTTCAGTACGTCCGGGCCGCCGGTTTCATAAAAGCGAACCACTTTAGGCATTGGGGCTCTCCTGCAGCGATTGGATGGATTGCCACCTCGGGAAGATTCGCTTCAGTCTGTAGCGAAGTCAAAAGCGCGCATGAGTCGTGAGCATTGGCGCGAAACCGTGGAGCTCTGCCATTTGGGGGTGCTCGACCGTCGGTAAACACTCCTCACTCACCATTAGATCCGAAGCATTGAGTTATTCGAAGATTGCTGGCTGGATGATGAAGTTCCGTATCTGGCCCGATACTTTCCGAGTAACGACATCCTGAAAGTGATCCGGGACAACCGCCGGCGGATGCTCAGTCCCGATAACCGGCGTTAACGGGAACGAAGGCATCACGGCAGGAATTCTTGTGCGTTTGCTTGTTCTGTTGCAGATCTTGGGCTGTAACCGAATCAGGCACGGTGAACCTGTTGCAGGCCACAACTGATGGCCCGCTCACACAGTTAGACCCGGCAAAGCACCGAACCGTCCGGAAAGTTTGCTTACAACGCCATTAAAAACACGGCCGCTCGTGGCTCTTTCACTTTCGATCTCAGCCGGATGTTAAAGCAGTATAGAAGGTGATGCAATGGCACAACATTCTTGACCCAGCTAGCACTGAGCTGGACAGATTCGCCGAACAATACGACCTACATCCGCTGCACATCGAAGACTGTCGGCAACGAAACCAGCGAGCCAAAATTGAGGACGGTCAGGGATACATGTTCACTGTGCTGAAACCAGTCCGGCTGAATGAGGGGGACGATTTCGACGCGATGGACCTCGATATCTTCCTGGGTCCAGACTTCCTGATCACGGTTCTTGAAGAAAACTGCCCTGAACTGAAGATCCTGATCGCGCGGGTGCAGAGGGCCGCAGCATCTGAAACCAGGGTAGACCGCGTCTACTACCGCATAATCGACGAACTGGTGGACTCCTATCTCCCGATCCTTGATCACCTGCATGAAACCATCGACAGCCTGGAGGACAAGGCGCTCGAACAGCCCGATCCGGAGGTGTTGTCGACCATCTTCGCGACTAAGCGTACGCTCATTTTCATGCGCGGCGTTCTCGTGAATACACGCGATCTAGCCGGGCAACTCATGCGGATCGAGCACGCCTTGATTCATGAGGATCTCTCGCCATTCTTGCGCGACGTTTACGACCATGTTGCACGCAACCTGGACCTGATTGAGATCATGCGTGACCTGTTGGCTGGTACTCTCGATGTCTACCTGTCAAGCGTTGCGAATCGTACCAATCAGGTCATGAAGGTGCTCACAGTCTTGAGTACCGTCGCACTTCCGGCTCTGGTGGTCTCCGGGTTCTACGGCATGAACGTGAAAGGCCTGCCCGG